>DATFWM010000710.1:0-3503 GCA_035259295.1 Blastocatellia bacterium
CTCCCTCTCCGAGCTTCACGGTCGCGGTGCGTCCCTTCAGCGACACAGTCTGATCGAAACCTCCCATATTGCGTGTCTCAACCCGACTGTGATCGTTTGGCCAGACGCCAAGGAAACTGATTCGGACTCTCTTGTCGGGCAGCTCGAGCACCTCCAACTTGTTGATCACAAACTTGTAGGTCCCGGTAACGCTTGCAGTCTGAATGTGCCTCTTTACTTTTTGGTGACCGGCGCTGTCGGCCTGCGACAGAGACGCAAAGAGCAGAAAGACCGCAAGCGAAGTATTAAGCAGTCCTCTCATATCGGTCGAACACTACCCTCACAATCAAGACTAATCAAGTTCACGCTCGCCGTTATCAACGCCTTGAATCTGGCTTCCCCATTTCGTTCACGTGTTTCGGCAGGATTGACTCCGGCAATCAATCGGAGTAGTTATACCGTCACAGGCGCGAAAGGAATCAGATGAACTTAATTCGGTTAACTGGACAGAGCAACCCCGAAGTAGATCTTCAAAGGACCTACGACGCCATCGTCGTCGGCTCAGGCGCGGCTGGCGGCATGGCTGCGCACGTGCTGACTTCGCGCGGGATGAAGGTGCTGCTGCTTGAGGCGGGAAAGAAGCTCGACATCGATAAAGAACTCAAATCGACCGAATGGCCTTACGATCATCCGCGTCGCGGAGAGATGGCGCCAGGTTCGCACGCGCTCTCGCTGAACGAATACAACTTCCGCCAGCCGCCCTACGCTGCCGATTCGAAGTTCAAACACGTCTACTCCTACGTTCAAGGCTGGGGAGGTTCGGATTACAGCAAGAACATCGTCGTCGACGAGCGCGATCACCCTTACACGGGCACGAACTACGCTTGGGTGCGCGCGCGTTGTCTGGGCGGCAAGACAAACATCTGGGGAAGGCTCGCGCTGCGGTTGTCTGACCTGGACTTCAAGGCGAAGAGTCACGACAGCTACGGCGACGACTGGCCGATCTCTTACAAAGACATCGCGCCCTACTACGACAAGGTTGATCTTTATCTCGGCATATCAGGCGTGAAAGAGAACCTGCCGCACCTGCCCGACAGCATCTTTCAACGCCCGATCAAGCTCGCTTATGCCGAGTACAAACTTCGACAGAGCTTGAAGAAGATGAATCGCGTGCTTACTCCGTATCGCGCGGGCGTGACGACGGACGGCTTGAAGCATAACAAGTATCGGAGCCGATGCTTCGGCCGAGGCGCGTGCAATCGGCGAGCGGGCGGCTGCGATATTCACGCCGCGTTTGATTCGCCTACCGGTTTGATTCTGCCCGCGATGGACACCGGCAACCTGACGCTCAGGACCAATTCAACCGCTTACGAAATCACCGTCGATAAGAAAACAGGCAAGGCGAGCGGCGTCGCATTCATCGATACCGAAAGCGGAAAGACTTACGAAGCGAAGGCGAAGGTTGTTGTCATCGCCGCATCGACTCTCGAATCAGCGCGATTGATGCTGCTGTCAAAGTCGAACCTTCATCCGAACGGCATCGGCAACTCTAGCAGTCACGTCGGTCACAACTTCTGCGAGCACATTATGGGACCGCACGTCACCGGACTGGTTAAAGACCTCGTCAGCAAGCCGCGCACGCTAGATGACGGCAAGCCAGGCGCGTTTTATCTCGCGAGATTTCGCAACCTCACAAAGGATAGCAAGCTTAATTTCATTCGCGGCTACGGCTTCGAAGGCGGTTCGGGAACCTCGATGTTCCCCGGCAACGCGATGTCAACGCCGGGATTCGGGTCAGGCTACAAGAAACACGTGCGCGAATATGCCGGCGCGTTTATCTCGATGGGTGGCTTCGGCGAGGTGCTTGCCAGATACGAGAACTACATCGATCTTGATCCAACCGCGAAGGACAAGTGGGGCATCCCGGCTTTGCGGTTCCACTACAAATTCGGCGATAACGAAAAAAAGATGGTCGAAGACATGGCCGATACTGCCGAAGAGATGTTTCGCGAGGCCGGCTTCGAGATCGTCGAGCTGAGCAGAAGAATTTTGACCGAAGGCTGGTCGATTCACGAGTTGGGGACAGCCCGCATGGGGACCGATCCGAAGACTTCAGTGCTGAATCAATTTCAGCAATCGCACGACGTGAAGAACCTATTCGTGGTGGACGGCAGCAGCCACGTGAGCGCCTCGTGTCAGAACCCGACGTGGACTATAATGGCGCTCGCTTGGAGATCGTGTGATTATCTGGCCGAACAGTTCAAGAAAGGGAATCTGTGATGGCTGACGACACCGCCGACAACGAGTTGACTCGTCGAGAAATGATAAAGCTGAGCGCGGTCGCCGCGGTCGCCGTGGGCATCACCGGATGGGACGCGAGCGCGTTCGCGCAGACCAAAGCGCCGTTGTTCTTCACTAAGGAAGAATTCGCGCTTGTCGACGAGCTGACCGAGCTGATCATCCCCGCCGACGATCACTCGCCGGGCGCGCGAGCGGCTCAGGTTGCGCGTTACATTGATTTCAGGCTATCCGAGTCGTTTGAAGAGCAACCGAAAACGCAATGGCGCGACGGGTTGAAGGTAATCGAGCAGTTGTCTCAGGAGATGAACGGCAACACTTTTCTCGAGTCGTCGCCGGAGCAGCGAGTGACTTTGCTGACTCGGATATCGCAAAACGAGATGAAGCCCTCGAAGCCCGAGGAGTTTTTCTTCAAGGAGTTGAAATCCCGAACAGCGCGAGCTTATTACACGTCGAAAATCGGAATTCAAAATGAGATGGAATACAAGGGCAATACTTATTTGAAAGAGTTTGTCGGCTACGATGCAACGTAATGGCAGTTCGCAGTCGGAAGGGTAATCCCGTTAGGGATGTCCTGTCTATAGCAGCGGATGGTGTTGTGAATTCTGCAGCTCCGTTAGGAGCGACCTTTCTGGGCCCTAGCATTGTTAATCGGTAGCTCCTAACGGAGCTACCGCGGTCAGCGACTACTCGTGCTACAGTCATCCCTCCGGGATTGCTGACCGACTCCAGTGGAAACCAAAGTTGAAGTTACCCAGGGAGAACCGCATGAAGACCCTCGCACTACTCTGCTTGTTAACAGTCTCTTCAGTCGCAGCTTTCGCGCAGAATCCCGAGCAGGAGATTCGAGCGAAGACCAAGAAGTTCACCGAAGCAATCGTTTCAAAGAACCTAACCGTCCTCGACGACGTGTTCGAGAAAGACCCCAGCAACATTTATTACGACATCAACGAAGGCCCTCTGGTTGGCTTCGAGAGATTGAAGCGCGTTTGGACGGCGGCGACTACCAACTTTACGATCTCGAAATTCGACTTCACCGACGATATGAAGATCTGGGTCAGCGTCGACAATGCGGTGCAAGTCGGCTCGTGGATGCAGACTCAGGAAAATAGATCAGGGCAGAGCCGTGACATCAAAGGCCGCGCAACAGTGTTATGGCGCAAGCGCGACGGAGTATGGAAGGTGTGGCACTATCACGCTTCAATCACGCCGCCACGAGGGGGTGG
>DATFWM010000711.1:0-2954 GCA_035259295.1 Blastocatellia bacterium
CGCGCGGCCGGCTTCTGTCAAATAGAGCTTCTTATTTACTCGAAGAAAAAGCGGCGCGCCGATTTCCTCCTCAAGCTGACGGATGTGAACGCTGACGGCTGCCTGTGTCAGGTGAATGCGCGACGCAGCCTGGGTGAATGAGCCGGCGTCGGCTACAGCTTTGAAGGTTCTGAGCAGTCTCAATTCCATAAAAGGCCGGAACTATTTCTCCTGCACGATCGGCTCACTGAAGCTCTCGCCTGAAGATTCTTATTCCCCACGATTCCAGTGTAAGGGCGGGCAAGCCTGCCCTGTGCTCCTTAGAGATTGAGGCGGGCGTTACGTCTTTGAACGATGACCCGTTCGTCACTTCGATAGCGCCGGAGAACGGGCGATTCGTGGTGTTAATCGCGACAAGCAGTTGTTCATTTGGATCGCGCCTGACGAAGCTCACTATGCGCGGTTCGTCAGAATTGTGAACCCAATCCAAATCTCCGCGACTGAGCGCGCGGTGCTCGCGTCTCAATGAGATCATTTGCTTGTAGAACATTGCAAACTGAGGGCGCCGTTCGACGTTTGCCCAGAGGATCGGGAGCTTCTCAAACAGCGCGGGCGCGCCGGACTCGGTTGTGTCTCCGGCTTCCATCCCGTTGTACACAAGCGGCACACCGTCGAGCGTGAAAACCAAAGCCGTCGCCGCCAAGGCTCCGCGCTCGCCGAATCGGGCGATCGCCCGGCTCTCGTCGTGGTTGTCGGAGAAGACCATATGGATCGAGCCGCGCGGAAACTTGGCCCGCTCCTGTTCCCAGACCTGTCGAATCGCTGTCGCAGGAGCACCGCCCTTCAATACGTCTGTCAGCGTCCCGTGAAGCGGCCACGCGTAGTCTAGATCGAACGCCTTAACCAGCAGCTCGGGCTTCGAAGCCTCGGCTAGCATCACAATGTCGGGCTTTATCTTCTCAAGCTCCGCTCGCGCACGTTCCCAGAAACCTGTCGGCACTTCCCCGGCCACGTCGCAGCGAAAGCCATCCAAATCAAATTCGCGAATCCAGTATTCTAAAACATCTAGCATGTAGTCGCGCAACTTAGGGCTCTCATAATTGAGCCACGCTACGTCGGTCCAATCGTAAGGCCAAATGATCTTGCCTTGCGCGTCGTGTTTGTAGAACTCGGGATGCTTCATCATCACGCTGTCCCACGACGTGTGGTTCGCGACGATGTCGATGATAACCTTGAGCCCTCGCCGGTGAGCTTCGTTTATCAAGCGATGTAGATCATCTTTCGTACCGTAATCCGGATTGATCGAATAGTAATCTCGCACGGCGTACGGGCTGCCTATCGAGCCCTTTTTCTTCTCTTGCCCGATCTGATGGATCGGCATCAACCACAGGATCGTCACACCCAGATTCTTGAGTTGATCGAGCTTGGCTGTGATTCCGTTGAAACTGCCTTCGGGCGAGAACGCCCGCGGAAAGACTTCGTAGATGACCGCGTCGCGTATCCACGGTTTGACCGCGCGAGCGGATTCGCGGGAAACATCTCTTGAGGCTTGCGCAAGCCCGACGCCAGTGCTCAAGGCTAGGCACAATGAAAACGCGACAGCTCTGATCGATAGCGCGCGCAGAAGCCGCGTCATCTTGAAGCAGCCCTCTTGTCTGGCGTTGTTAATCTTCATCAACCAATCCGGTGCTTGGAACAGGTTGCGCAGACTCCTGCACGAGCAAAGGCTCGACCTCGTCTGCTGCGATAACGGCCGCCTCTGGGACTCCGACGGCGACATCGCGCACTCGGGCGACGAGCGCAGCAGCAACGAGAAGGCTCGTTCCGCCGAGCATCACAACGTAAAGCGGATTATTGCCGAACACGTTTCTGACCAGCGGTTGAAACGTGAGCGACGCGATGATTTCGGGGATCACTATGAAGAAATTGAAGATACCCATGTAAACGCCCATCCGCTCTGGCGGCAACGCGCCTGACAAGATTGCATAAGGCATCGCGAGAATCGAAGCCCACGCAATCCCGACGCCTACCATCGTAAGCAACAAAACATACTGATCGTGAATCAAGTAGGTCGACAGCAACCCAATGCCTCCGCAGATTAGTGATATCGAGTGCACGGTTTTACGGCTCGTAGCAGCAGCGATCTTCGGGAGAGCGAAGGCGACTACGAAGCAGACTATCGAATAAACCGCGAAACAAATACCGCCCCACTCGCCACCTTCCGCAAAGCGCGCCGAAGCGGGATCGCTCGCGCCGAATACGTGACGCGATGTCATCAGCCCGAAGAACATCCACATGCAAAACAGCCCTAGCCAGGTGAATATTTGAACGACGGCGAGCTGCTTCATCGTCGGAGGCATCTGGCCGATTGCAGAGAGGATCTCTTTCAGGCCCTTGCCGATGCCGCGCGTCTCAGCTTTCTTTCTGAAGAACTCTTCCAGATTTTCCGGCGGATATTCCCTCGACGTTAGAACGGTCCACAGGACACACAACAGAAAAGCTGCTGCTCCCAGCTTGAACGAATATTGCACCGTGAGCGGGATGCCGCCGGAGGTTCTGCCAGTCACGCCGAGTTGTCGAAACAGATACGGAAGACCGTTTGCCAGCGTCGCGCCGATGCCGATGAAGAAACTCTGCATCACAAAGCCGACCGTCCGTTGGTCTACGTTGAGCTTGTCGGCGACGAATGCGCGGAAAGGCTCCATGCTGACGTTGATGCTTGCGTCCAAAACCCACAGCAGGCTCGCCGCCATCCACAGCGCCGTCGAGTCCGGCATGAAGAACAGAGCGATGCTCGAAAGAATCGCGCCGACCAGAAAGTAAGGACGCCGTCGGCCAAGACGATTCCAGGTTCTGTCGCTCATCGAGCCGATGATTGGTTGAACGATAAGGCCGGTCATCGGACCCGCGAGCCAAAGGATCGGAATTCGGTCTGGGTCAGCGCCGAGATAGGTATAGATCGCGCTCATATTGGC
>DATFWM010000712.1:0-6788 GCA_035259295.1 Blastocatellia bacterium
TTGAAAGCTGCCAGTGATCGGATTGCCGTCGCTTGACGCTCGCAACGCCTCACCGTCGAAGCGCGCGATTATGACGGTGATGTTGTCCTCTCCTCCGCGCTGGTTGGCTTTCTCTACCAACACGCGGCATGCCTCGGTTGGATCCTCGATGCCTTGAACAGTCTCACGCAGCTCGGACGTCGGAACCTTATTCGATAACCCGTCGCTGCAAATCACCAGGCGATCCTCGCGGCACAGCCCAACAGCAGTCATCGCCACTTTCACTTCTGGCTGCGTGCCGAGGGCTTGCATGATCACGTTTTGCGGAACCGAGTCCATCTGCTCCGGTTTGATCGCGCCGGAGTCAACAAGCATTTGGGCGAGCGACTGGTCCTTTGTAAGTTGTTTGATCTTCTCGCCGCGTACGAGGTAGGCGCGCGAGTCGCCGACCTGGGCAACGTATGCGGTTGTGCCCTGTGCAAGCACCGCGGTCAGCGTGGCGCCCATTCCCGAAAGCTCGGGGTTGCTCTGGGCGTGATTCCAGATTTGTTCGTTCGCAATTTGGGCGGCTGCTTTGAGCCGTTCTGAAATCTCCATCGAGACGGGCATCTCCTCGAGCGACTCGCGAATGGTTGTGACCGCCATCTCACTTGCGATCTCCCCCGCGGCCGCGCCGCCCATCCCATCCGAAACTATCATCAGGCTGCCGCGTTCTCCCACAGTATGCTTGCTCACGTCAGCGCCGAGACCGGTGTTACCGGTCGTGAGGTCCGCTACAAGAAATGCGTCCTCATTACCGCTTCGCTGCATTCCCACGTCAGTGAGGGCGGAAACCGTGACTACAACGTTGCTCATGATCTATTCTTCGAATCGGAAGAGCTGCTTACCGACCAGTATCATATCGCCAGGCTTTAGCTCGACTTCGCCGCTGATCTTTACGAATGTTCCATTGCGGCTTCCCTCATCGGTCAACATAAAACTCCCACCGCGACGCACGATTCTCGCATGTCGCCCGGACATGAATCCATCATGCGGGAATGTTATCCGGCCGTGAGTTCGTCCGATCACCGTTTCATCGCTGAGCTCATAAACCTCGCCTAGCTGTCCGCCTTCCATAACGAGGTGCAGACGCGCGCTCGATGGCGCCGGCTCTGAAGTCATGACCATAGTCTTGCCGAACTTGATCGGAGCTCCACAATTTGCGCAGAACACGCTGCCAGCGCTGCTGGTCTGCCCACATTGAGTGCAAAGCACGCCCGACGCCGACCGCACGTGCTCGGTCGCCGGCGAGGGCGGAGCGCTGACCGGTGGCTCGACTTTAGGCGCGACTACGGTTGGCGTTTCGGCCGACTCTAACTTCTGCCCCACAGGCTGCTCAGCAGGCGGCGCTGTAGACGGCTCCTTCGCCGGAGGTTCTTCCTTGACCGCGGGGACTTCTTCTTCGACTGTCTTCACGCTACGGGCCAGCGTCGGGTCGGTGACAGCCGGCTGGTCGCGAACCGTCTTGAGCGCCTGTCGCCCTTGAAGATCGGACGGGGACGACGAAGCAGGAAGCCTCTTCCCACATTGCTGGCAGAACAACCAACCCACCTCGTTCATCGTGTTGCATTCCGGGCAAGCAATTCCCTGTTGCTCCACTTGTAATTCTCCCTCCTCTTTGTCTGTTCGAACGGTACCGGCAACCACATTTCGATCCTCGGCTTGTCCCGGCGTCATAGCAGGCTCCGCTACTGATTCGAGCGAAGTCGCGCACATTCGGCACACAGTCGCGTCTCTCTTATTCCACGCCTCGCAGTTTGGACAAGCGATCATGTCCATTTGGCTCGCCGACCTCGCACATTATACGTAAAGGTCATTTTGGTTGGAAGCGGTCAACAGTCAGCTTGTTGTGCGCGGTCCCATGCGCTAGTATCTCGCGCATTGTTATTGGTACTCAAGCGGACGTGAATTCAGGAGCGTGAGCTATGGTGAACAAACAGATACTTCTGGCTGCGAGGCCCGTTGGGTTTCCAAAGGACTCAGACTTCAAGCTGGTGGAATCTCCGGTTCCAAAGCCAGGTGCAGGGCAGATTCTTGTCCGCGCGATTTACCTGTCGGTCGATCCTTACATGCGCGGCCGGATGAATGAGGTCAAGTCATACGCGCCGCCGGTGGAGATTGGTGGGCTGATGGGTGGCGGCGCCGTCGGCGAGGTGGTCGAGTCAAACAATCCGGCGTTCACACAAGGCGACATCGTCGAAGGCTTTTTCGGCTGGCAAGAGTACGCGGTGTCCAGCGGTCAGGGCGTCAGGAAAATCGATCCAACCCTCGCGCCGATATCGACCTCGCTCGGCGTTCTAGGCATGCCGGGACTTTCGGCCTATTTTGGACTGTTGGAAATCACACATCCCAAGCCTGGAGAGACGGTGGTTGTATCAGGAGCCGCGGGCGCCGTCGGTTCGATCGTATGCCAAATCGCTAAGATCAAGGGTTGTCGAGTAATTGGGATCGCAGGCGCCGACGACAAGATCGCTCATCTGACAGACGACCTTGGCGTGGACGGGGCGTTCAACTACAAGACGTCCGAAAACCACTACGAGACTCTCAAGGAGTTGTGCCCGAGTGGGATTGATGTTTACTTCGACAACGTGGGAGGCACTATCACCGACGCAGTGTTCAGACTGCTCAACACCAAAGCGAGAGTTTCGGTCTGCGGTCAGATCTCACAGTACAATCTCGAAAAGCCCGAGATGGGCCCGCGGCTGATCCTGACCTTGCTGCTGGTCAAGCAAGCGAGAGCAGAAGGCTTTTTGGTTACCCAGTTCGCCGACAGATATCAGGAAGGCCTTACACAAATGGCGCAGTGGCTCAAAGAAGGCAGGTTAAAGTACAGAGAAGATATCGAGTATGGGATCGAAAACACGCCACGTGCGTTCGTGGCTATGTTGAAGGGTCGCAACACCGGAAAGCAGCTGGTGAAAGTATCGGCGGAGTGATCGCTTGGAGCGCGGCGCGCGTTGGTTTGCGCCCCGCTCTTGGAAGAATCAACGAAAAGAGACAAGATGAAAGCGGCGCGCAAACAACGCGCGCCGCACTTCAAATGTCTAGCTCTCTCTCGCAACCCGCAAATGGTTGGTCACCGAGAAAACATTAGGCACCTGCCTCGCCGCCATGTAAGCTAGCTGACTATCGCCCCGGTTCGAGACGACGCCTTCCAGCGTCACATGTCCGTTCTTGACTATTATGTGGATGCTGGGGTTCGCCCCCTGTGCGTAGCGGTACAATCCGTCGGTTGAAAATACGGATTGGTAGACCCGACGCCTTATCGAATCATCAAACGGCGACAGCGGCAACACCTCGATACGGTTCACCACGCGCTCGACGCCCTCAATCCTGGCGACTCGCCGCTCCGCATCATTTTTAGTAGACGGGCGAACCACCTGGCCATAGAGCACCACTGTGGTACCGTTGACCTGGTATGCCAGATTGTCGAACACTCCGTAGTACGGAAGCGTCACAAGCTCCTTGCGAATGCGATCATAGAACCGATAACCCTGGACGTCGCGCGCCCCTCTGAGCTGCGCTGCGGACACGATCGTCGAGGCGGCAAATACGAGCGCTATGATTACAATTGCTTTCTTCAGCATATCCACACCTCCTTGCTAAAGACCGAAGCAGTCTTGGTGCTCGTCGCTTCTTCACGGACGGATAGCGCGACGTTCCATTTTATGCCGCTGATGAAGCACGCGCCGCTCTTCGTTTTCTCGCATGGCGAGGTCACGACGATCCAGGCCCCGGATCTTGGCGGTTTGTCGTTCCTCTTTGAACCGCTCGTGCAGAATTCGCCGCTCGGCGTTTTGGCGATGGGCAAGGGCGCTCCGTCTACGCCCGAAGTTAGTGACAACGCCCCGTCTGCGGATCGCAAAGAAAGGCACGCGTCTTCGTACCATTACTCGCCTATGAAACATAATCGGCACGCCCCTGGACCGACGGATTTCTCTTTCGCGCTCCGTCTCCCGTTGACCGATCAACTTGTTGCGGTCTTTTCCGCCAGAGCTTGCGCTCGTCGCAGAAGGCAGCCCGATCAACATCGCTGAAGCCAGTATAAGAATTAATAGATTGCGCATTTCTTTTCGCCTCCTTACTCATGCTTGATCAAGTGCTACTCAAAATTGGCGCTCGTCGATTCGACATTGTTACTTACACGTAGATGCATGCACTGGTCGAATTCCATACATAACGCCGCAGCAATTGCTCCTCGTGGACGCGTAGCCGCTCTTTCTTGAGATAGCTATGTTGGGATTGCAAGCTGGGTGCCAAGCACGCTTCACATCGATGTACGGAAGGCACGAAGCAATCAATTCCAAAAGGAAAACGCGGCGGTGAGCTCGCGCCCACCGCCGCGAAATACTGAATGCACAATGATTTATCTGGTTAATTCGTCCGCAGCTTCGGTTGCGTCGTAGAGCTTTCGGAGCGCTTCTATCATCGCTCGTGAGTCCACCGACACAGCTCGGTTCTGCGTCTCGTCGAAAACGAAGTTACCCACTAGCGATTGAATGTTGCCGTCGAAAATCAATCCAACCAACTCCGCGTTCTTGTTGATAACCGGCGAGCCCGAGTTGCCACCGATTATGTCGTCTGTCGAAACGAAGTTGAAGGGCGTGTTCAGATTCAGCTTTGCCTTCCTGTCGATCCAACGCTTCGGCAGCTCGTATGGAAACTTGTTGCCGTGCTCGGCAGCTCGCTTGTAAAGTCCTTCGAGCGTGGTGAACGGCACGATGTGCCTTCCGTTCTCCTCGTAACCCTTCACCGCGCCGTACGACAGACGCAGCGTGAAGGTTGCGTCGGGATAGAGCTTCGTGCCCTCGATGTCGAACAACGCCCGCGCGATCTTCGCGTAGTTCGCGCGCTCGCTAGCTTGAACTTCGGTCTCGTAGCGCTTGCGTGTCGCCCGAGCGTCAGCATCAATTGAACGCGCGAGCACGATCATCGGATCGGTCGATTCTTCTATTGCTTTGACTCCAGCGCCAGCGACTTGCTTGCGATAAGCAACATCTTTCAACTTCGTCCCATCGATCAGCTCTGCGGCACGCGCTTCCGGAGTCTTACCCGCAAGCACTTTCTTCACGGTCGCGTTATCGGCGCCCAACTCCTCTTGCATGAACGCCAGCGAGTCGGCAAGCTTCACCTTCTCGAAATCGTCGTAGATCGGAGCAGGCGAATAGAGGTTCAGCTCGAGCGAAGCACGGCGCGCATCCGTGTACTCGGGCAGCCGTTCCGCGTTTGGTTTTGCGTTCTCGGCGGCCAGACGAACCAGCGCCCGAGCTATGCCGAACAGATCAGAGTTGAAAGCAGCCCCGTTCTCCAGAAGCGAAACTTCCTTGTAGTAACTCTTCAGTCCCTGGCGGCCTTTCGCGATGTTGTCCCACGCATCGCCATAGTCCTTTTGCTTCTTCGGATCGGCAGACACGGTTCGGCGCAACGCTTCTTCAGCCTTCGCTTTCTTTGCGATCAACGACTTGTCTTGCAGACCTTCAAGCTCGCCTCGAAAGGCCTTCAGACTGTTTTCGATGCTGAAGAAATCTTCCTGCGCGCGCCGCGATTGCTCCTCCCCCAAAGCTCTGTATTTGCCGAGCGCTTCGTGTTGTCGATTCAGCAGCTTGATCACAAACGGCATCCCCTGGTCGCGAAGGTATTCAAGATGCGCGACCGTGTTCAGTCGCGCAGTTGAGCCGGGATTGCCCGAGACGAAAACCAGCTCGCCGTCTTTCGCGCCGGTCTTCGACCATTTGAAATAGTTTTCAACCTTAATCGGCTTGTCGTTCTCATAAACTCTGAACAGCGCCATATCGAGATCGTATCGCGGATAGGTGAAATTATCGGGATCACCGCCGAAGAAAGCGATCGCGAACTCGGGCGCAAACACCAACCGCACGTCGGTGTATTTCTTATATCGGTACAAGTTGTATTGCCCGCCCTGATAAAGGGTGATGACATCGCTGCGCAAGCCGGTTTTCTCGGTCGAATCCTTTTCGATGTTGGCGATCGCAGCGCGACGAGCAGCATTTGCTTCAGCCGGAGACATCTCTGGCTTGACGGCTCCAGTCACGTGAGCAGTGACATCTTCGATGCTGAACAGTTGGTTGAGCTCAAGATCGGGAGCCTTGGCTTCCTGGTCTCGCGTGCGCGCGTAGAAGCCTTCCTTCACGTAATCCTTCTCGGGCGTGCTGATCTTCTGTAGCGTATCAGAAGCGATGTGATGGTTGGTGAGCACCAATCCGTCAGCAGAAACAAACGAACCTGAGCCGCCGCTGTTGAACCGCACCGAAGCCAACTGAACCTTTTTCAGCCAGTCATCGGTGACATCGAAGCCGTACTTTCGTTTGATCTCCGCTTTGGGCACGTTGTTGAAGGGCCACATGCCTTCGTCGGCAAGGGCCGCGCTGACGCCGGAGGTTGCGAACAGAGATATTAACAAGGAGCAAAAGAATTTATTGAATTTCATGGTTATCCCTCAAAAGAGAACCGTCCGTCGGGAACTGAATTGTCCGACAACCGCAGCCAAAAAAAGAGGGCGAGGCGTTGCACATCGTCTCGCCCTCTACCATTCCGCTCACTCTTGGAGAAGAGATGGCAGTTCTTGTGCTGCCACAACTATTTTACCAAAGGTCCTCCGACCCTCGCCAATCCAGGTCAAGTCCGCAGCATTTCGACCAGAAGTATCGACACCGCTGCGGGAGTTACGCCGGGAATCCGCGCCGCCTGGCCGATTGTTCGCGGACGAACCTTGCCGAGTTTTTGAACTACTTCGTTCGACAGTCCCGATA
>DATFWM010000713.1:0-3029 GCA_035259295.1 Blastocatellia bacterium
CACGAATTCTGGAAGCGTGACTTCCTCGGCTCCTCGGGCGTGTTCTCCCTGGTTTTCAAGCCGGGCCCGACAGAACAGCAGGTCTACGCCTTCGTCGACGCTCTCGAGCTGTTCAAAATCGGCTATAGCTGGGGTGGTGTCGCCAGTCTTGTAGTTCCTTGTTTCGGCGTTCGGCGCACGGTGCGCTCTTATGGCGACCGCCTGATTCGATTCAACATCGGATTGGAAGACACAGGCGACTTAATTGCGGACCTGGAGCAGGCATTTGCCGTCTTACGCTGAATGTCACTAAGAAGTGCGCTTCGGCGGCGTGCGAGTGACAGACTTCGCGGTTTCTAACAAGTGAGCAAACGGATTATCGGCCGTTATGCGGCCATAGGGACCGCTCAGTTACAATCGCCTCTGACATCAATGACTTGCCGACAACCAGCCCGCATCTATAACGACGCCGGCACAGTCAAGGAGAAAATTCGCGACACATCTCCTGAAGACGCGGAAAGGCCTGTCAAGGGCGCCCAAAGGGCGTTCATCTCGACCCTTGACAGGATTTTCCGCGCCAGCACCATCGAAGCCAGGAACGAAGCGAAACGAAGTTCAGTTGAGCTTCGTTCCTTGGCAGAATTCTTTTGACGGCATCGGACCAAGACTCGTCTCCTGGAATCCTGGATGGAACGGCAACTCCACCACACATCTATTCGATCATCAACCCATGACCATGATTCGTCTTCGAACTCCTCTTTCTACTGCGAAGAGGAGGCAGGGCCCCCAATCACGGAAACGATAGGCATTGGCCTACCAGCGGGCTTGCGCGAGGTGCCCTGCATGCGAGCCGGCGGCGCTGATTGGTTGCGCAACATCCAATACAGCCGTACCGCCAGTTTTCGTGCGATGGCGACTTTAGCCACGGCACTGCCGCGACGGAACTTCAAGCGCCGATAGTTCCGCCGTAATTCTTCGTCATAACGCGCGGCGGTTTGGGCCGCTTCGGTCAGGAGATAGCGTGCCAGGCGGTTGCCTTGCTGGCGGATGGCGCCCAGCTGTTGCCGACCTCCGCTACTGCTCTCCCGCGGATTCAAGCCGAGATAGCTGACGACCTGTTTGCTGCTCCGGAACCGTTCCGACGGTCCAATCGTAAGCACAAACATCAGCGCGGTGACCGGACCTACACCGAGCTGTTCCATCAAACGCCGCGCGTCGCTGCGCTTTTCAGCTTCTTCAGCTACGGCTCGATCCAACTCCGCAATCACAGGTGCAAGCTGATCGAGCATCTGTAGCAACTCCTGTCGCCGGCGATGAGCCCACGGGTCGAGCACCAACGCCTCAAGCTCAGCGCGGCCCAAGCTGGTCCATAGTTTCTGTTTTCGGTACGTGCCCTGGCCAAGAGCCAGAGCCTGCAATTGATTCTTCAGCGAGGTTCGTAAACGAACCATTTTGTGGCGATGCCGCAACAGCTGTCGCAGATCACGCTCCACAGGAGTGGGAATCCAGATTCGTGGGAATCGGTTCTCGAGTAGAAGATCGAGAATATGCCGCGCATCTCGCGCGTCAGTTTTTTGCTTGCGCACCATGGCCGCACGGACCGCGGCGGCATCGCCGATCCAAAGCTCGTGTCCCAACTTGGCGAGGATCCGCTCGAACCATTGCGCGTATCCGGTTGCCTCCATGCCCACTCGCACCGGCTTTTGCAGGCTGGTGTAAAACTCCGCAGCTTCACCGTTCCTGTGTTCGAGGCGGCGCTCCATGAGTTCGCCGGTCTCGGTGTCTGCCATTGCGATTTGCTGAAAACGGGAATGAAAGTCACAACCTATAATCAACATGCTCGGCTCCTTTCCTTCCGAGTCTTGGTCAGATAGCACTGCCAAGCTTACTCGGTGCGGTGAGGAGCCGACGTCGTTATCCCATCACGGAAGCGATTCTGGAAAGCACGCATCGATTGTTGGACTTGCATTTGATCCGAGAGCAGCACGCGGCACAGCGATGGCACACCCTCCCACGTTACAGCAACATCCCAGGGTTCACTTGGTCGTGCGCCGACGCCCTTCCGCAACCACGGAACTTCAAAATAAGAATAGTGGTAGGGGATTGTCTTCACCCAGAAATAAGGCTGTGGGTCTGACTCACGGATTTGTAACGGCTTCGAGGGCTACTAGAACCGGGCTGATAAATCTCTATCCCGGACGGAAGGCGGCCTCTATCGTGGTTTTGGCAGCGTTCAAGGTTGCCTGGGTGTCGCGGGCAATCTTACCTTTTGCGATTAAGTTAAGGAGTTTGGCTTTCAGGGTCGTCGTCGAGTAATAGTGGCTGATTTCCACCTTGGTTGACCGATGATCGAGCATTTGGAACGTTGTTTCCACCCTGTAGTCAGTGAGAATCTTGCTGATACCGAATGTGTCCTCCGGCAACACAGTGATGATCTTCCGCAGCGGGATAATTTCGATGTCCTTCTCGATGCACGTGTGCTTCCCACCCGAGAGATGACAGCGGTATGACGCGCCCGGTTCGCGGATGCTCTTGCCAGAAAGAAGATCAACCTTGACCACGTGAGGATGAAATTCCGGGATCTTCGTGAGATCCATGCTGAACGACCACACTGCTTCCAAGGGCGCGTTGATGAGGACCTCCTGCTTGGATCGGAACGGTGGCGGCAAATGTTGCCCCCTTGTCCTTCATTGTGCCTTGGCTTGTTTGTTCACCAGAAATCGCTCGTCTAGTTCTAGATTGAGCTCCAAGACATTCACTCTCGCCTCGCCGAGAACCCCGAGTTGCCGTGCTTCTGTATGCTTTGCCACCAATGCTTGTAGTTGCTCCACAGTGGTCCCGCGCTGCTTAGCCACGCGCGGCACTTGAAACGCAGCAGCTGCAGGAGTGATGTGCGGATCGAAGCCGGACGCAGACGTTGTCACAAGATCAATCGGTACCGGCGTGCCAGGGCTGTCGGTCTCAGCAGAGGTAACATCACCCTTCACGCGATCGATGAGCTTTTGGTTTGTGGGTCCGAGATTCGATCCTTCCGAGTTCGCGGCATCGTA
>DATFWM010000714.1:0-3776 GCA_035259295.1 Blastocatellia bacterium
CCAGGTCCTTCACCACCGCAGCGCCAAGGTCCTTGATCTCTGTCATGAACTTGTCGATCTCTCCGGGGACGATGTCGAACTCGACAACAAGAATGTGGAGAGCTCCTGGTTGCGCCGTTGCCTGCTCGCTTCGCACTGGCAACAGCCACGCTGCAATCCCAAGCGCGATCGCAGGGATAATTATTCGAACTGACTTCAACATTAGTGTCTCCTCCCTTTGCAGATGTTGGTTCGCCGGCGCGTTGGAGCTAACGAGGTAGCCGAGCCACCACCGACCACGCCACCCCGCCACCAAGCTCCATAGTGAACTCGCGCCGCCTCATTCAATCACCTCGTCGGCGCGGGCGAGGAGGGTTGGCGGCACCGTGAGACCCAGCGCTTTTGCCGTCTTGAGATTGATGACTAGCTCATACTTGGTTGGGGCCTGCACAGGAAGATCGGCAGGTTTCTCGCCTTTAAGAATGCGATCGACATAACCGGCAGCTTGCCGGTGTGTATCAATCGGATCTGGCCCGTAACCGATCAAGCCGCCATCGGCGACGAAAGAGCGGAACGGATAGGTTGCCGGCAATTGAAGTTGGGCTGCGAGAGAGATGATCAGATTGCTATTTCTATTGATCAGCGGGCTTGCCGCTGAGATCAACCCGCAATTCGATCCGCGTGCAAAGTCTGTAACGGTGCGCTCAATGTCCTTGCCATCTTGCCCGCCAACCCGGATCACCTCCACCCTAGACAATCGCGCAGCGGATTGAATCGCGGCGAACTGACCGATACTTGCGGTGATAGTGGGATCTCTGATGACTCCTACACGCGTCACGTAGGGAGCAATCTCCTTGAGCAGTTCAAGCCACTTTGCGGCGATTTCGTAGTCGAAAACCATGAACCCGGTCACGTTGCCGCCAGGCTTCGCCAGACTAGCAACAATGCCGGTACTGACCGGATCGGCAACCTGCGTAAAGACGACCGGTATTGTTCGGGTCGCTTGTTGCAAGAAGCTAACGGCGGGAGTGGAGCTGACTAGGATAACCTCCGGAGACAGTGCGACCAATTCCATTGCCGCTTTCCGCAAATCGCCAGTCTCCCAGCGATACTCGATTTGCAGATTACGCCCATCGGTCCTGCCCAATCGCTGCAATTCCTGGAGGAACGCCGCGACGCGAGCTGATTCTGGACTGTCCTTTGCAAACGGCTGTAGCACGCCGATGCGTCTGATCCGCTCGTTCTGCTGTGCGCGAACAACGAGCGGCCACGCCGCCGCGCCTACCCCCGCGATAAACGTGCGCCGGTTCATTCGACCGACTTGCATAAGATTTCTTCCCCGTGCCGGTCAAACATACGACAGGCGGGCCGGCGGGTTACGCAGTCATCCCCCAATTATTCCGGCCGCGACTGGCGTTCTTTGACGACCTCTCCTGGCCTTGACCTCGAGCGCTCTTCGGCCCGGTCAGCCGCAGCTTTGATCTCGGCTTCAGAACTGTCGACCCAACGGCGCTGCTAGAGTTCTCCTCGCCAGACAAGCGGAACCACATGCTGTGCGAGACCAAGCACGTCGCCAGGGTCTTGTCGGCGCTCTTGGTGTAATCAACTCAAATATTCGCGCACCTTCGCAAGCAACGCGCGCGGGCTGTACGGCTTGGTGATGTAACCATCGCAGCCTGCCGCCATTGCCTTCGCCTCGTCCCCGGCAAGTGCGTAAGAAGTCACAGCAATAATAGGGATTCCCTTCGATTCCGGATCGGCTCTGATCCGCCGCGTTGTCTCGTAGCCGTCCATGACCGGCAATTGAATGTCCATCAAGATGAGGTCGGGACGCTGCTTCGCATAAGCGGCTAGCGCTTGCTCGCCGTCTGCTGCCTCGACCAGCTCGTATCCGGCGTTGCCTAGCAAGTCCCGCAGGATCTGCCGGTTGTCCTCCTGATCTTCAACCACCAGGATACACTTGCTCATGGTTCGACAACTTGTTGTTCGACTTTCACCGGAATCGTAAACGCGAACGTTGAACCCTTGCCAACATCCGACTCGACCCAAATGCGGCCGCCATGCATCGCGATGATGCACCTGGCGATCGACAGGCCAAGCCCGGTTCCGCCCTTCCGCTTGGTCGCAGAATTGTCCGCCTGCTGGAACTCCTCGAAAATTTTGCCTTGATCCGAGGGAGAAATACCCGGTCCCGTGTCACGCACAGCTACGGTGAAGGATCCGTTTTCCGCGGTCGCCTTGATCGCGACCTCGCCCTTATCGGTGAACTTGATGGCATTGCCGACAAGGTTGAGCAGGACCTGGGCAAGCCGACGCCCATCGCCATGGCCTACTGGCAGATTTAAGCCTACGACCCTCGTCAGGGAGAGCTTCTTTCCCGCCGCGAGCGATTCCACAGCTGAAACGACAGCATCGACGACGTCCTTGAGTGAGTAATCCGCAAGATCGAGCGTCAGTTGACCAGCTTCGATCTTCGACAGGTCGAGTACGTCGTTGATTAGGCCTAGGAGATGCTTGCCGTTGGAGTGCAGGCGCTCCAGTACCTCGCGCATCTTCTCGGGAGTTTCGCCATAGATGTTATCGAGAATGAGTTCGGTATAGCCGAGGATGGCATTGAGCGGAGTGCGCAACTCGTGGCTCATGTTGGCCAAGAACTGCGACCTATGTTGGCTGGCGATTTCGAGCTGTCGGCTCTTCTCATCGATCTCAGTGAACAGGTGCGCGTTCTGAATCGCCAGCACTGACTGGGCGGCGAATGTTTTCAGCAGATCTACTATGTTCTCCGGAAACGTACCGGGCACCTTCCGCCGAACGACAAGCGCGCCGATCACACGGTCGCGTGCAAATAGCGGAACAACCAGCAATGCCCGGAATCCGGCGCACGCAATGATGTCTTGCGCGGGCGTCGAGGGGCTGGCTGCAAGGTCCGCTATCTGTTCCGGCTCGCGACGAGCTACTGCCCGGTCGAAAATGGGCTCGCTGAGCCCGACATGCTGATTGCTCAGCGCTAGGATTAACTCTTCACTCATGCCGTACGTCGAGCGCAGTTGCAATTCTTTCAGCTGCTCGTTGAGCTCGTAGATCGCGCCAGCTTCGGTGCCAGAGAGTTCGACCGCCCGCGACACAATGGTGGACAGCACGGTCGCAAGATCGAGCGTTGAATTGACCGCTTGGCTAACGTCGCCGAGGGCGCGCAACTCTTCAACGGAGCGGGCGAGATCGGTCGTACGGGCTCGCAATTCGTTTAAGAGTCGGGCGTTCTCTATGGCGATAACGGCTTGTTTTGCGAAATTCCTGACCAGCTCAATCTGCTTATCGGTAAACGGCCTTACCTCCTGGCGATATATCGAAATAACGCCGATCAGTTCATTGTCCTTTAGCATTGGCACGCTGAGTGTGGTTCGGACGCCAGCCAGGTCGGCGAGAGCGACGGCAACAGGGCTGCCCTCAAGGTAGGCTCTCCCTGTTCGGATGTCATCGTAGTGGGCCACACGCTTGGTTTTGGCGACATAGCCCGGACCACTTTCCGGGTGAGGTCGGAACCTGTGACGTAAGTCAGCGAGCGCGGGTGGCGTGTTGTGAGATGCAGCAGAGTGGAATTCGCCTCCGTCATACAGATGTAACGTGCCGAACTTGGCCTCACATAGCCGCCTTGCGTTAGCCAGCATCGTCTCGAATATCGGCTGCAAATCTCCTGATGAGCTACTGATGACTTGTAGCACCTCCGATGTCGCCGTTTGCTGCTCCAGCGATTCACGCGCCTTTGTCGCGAGCTTCTTTGTTAGCCCGGTGGCCGT
>DATFWM010000715.1:0-4391 GCA_035259295.1 Blastocatellia bacterium
TCGTTACCAGCGGCTTATCGAAGGCTTACGGGCTGCCGGGCTTGAGGATTGGTTGGATCGCATCGACGCCGGGGCTTGTCGCTGAAGCGTGGTCTTATCACGATTACACGACAATCGGGCCGGGCCCGCTGAGCGATACGCTCGCGCGGGTCGCGCTTGCGCCAGAAAACCGCGCCAGGTTGCTCGACCGCACGAGAAGTATTCTGAATTCCAACTATCCGATCTTGCGAGACTGGGCCGAGGCCAACGAGTTCTCGTTTGTTGAGCCCCAGGCTGGTGCGATTGCTTACTTGCGCTATCATCTCGACGCGGGCTCGACTGAGTTTGTCGAAAGGCTCAGGCAGGAGAAGAGTGTGCTCGTCGTCCCAGGCGAACATTTCCTGATGGGCAAATACTTGCGAATAGGCTTCGGATCGAACGCCGATTATCTTCGCGACGGGCTTGAGCTGATCAGTAACTTCATGGATGAGATGTGAGCTCGTAGTGACGCCCACCGCTGCCGTCGCCGACGCTGAATACGTCTCCGACTCGCAGACCGATTCCGCCAACCGAGTGGGTCAACACGGCTGGATCGACCGAAGAGGCGCTCACAATAGAGTTGAGACCGAGGTTCGCGGATTGAGTTCCGAGTTGAGTTTTGAAACTCACCCGCGGGTGGAGAGCCACTTCGTGAAACGAAAGGTTGGATAGCTCGCAGCAAGCAGCGCCAACGCGTAAATGCTGTTTCGGGTATCGCCGGCCACTGCGCCACCCAGAAAGGCGAGTGACCCTAGAAGCGAAAAACCGGTGGTCCACGGATAGCCCCACGCTCGATAAGGCCTCGTGCGATCCCGGTCGCGGCGTCGAAGCACGAACACGACCGAAAAGGAGATCGCGTAGTTGACGACGAAAAAGAAAGCGACCACAGCCAGAACTTGGTCAACCGTTCCAGTGAGAATGAACAAGGCCGAGATCAGAGTTGACAAGAACAGCGCGACCGTTGGCGTGCCACCTTCGTTGGCACGAGCGCCCTTCATCGAAAACAGACCGTCGCGACTCATAGCAAACAACACGCGAGTCGCCATCAACTGACACGCGTTGACCGCGCTCAGCATCGAGAGAATCATCAAGCTTCTGAATATGCGATCACCGTTTGGTCCAAAAATCGTCTGGGCGGCCTTGCCCAAAGCGAGATCGCTGCCGGCGATTTCAGAAATCGGGAGCACGTAAAGAATGGCGAGGTTGACCAGCAGGTATAGAGCGATGACCGAAAGCACTCCGCCGAACATCGAGCGCGGGATGTCGCGCGCGGGATTTCGCACCTCTTCCGAGAAGTAGATGACACCGGTCCAACCGTCGTAGGTGTAGATGACCCCTTGCAACGCTAGGATAAGCGCAACGAACAGCTTCAAACCGTGAGGGATTTGCGCCGTCGCGGCTGTCGAGATCGTTGTTCTGCTTCCCAAAGCAAAGCAGGCGGTCACCAATATCGTGAAAGCAAGCGCCTTGAGAAGGCTCGTCAGATTTTGAACGCCGCTGCCCCAGCGAATTCCACGCCACTGAATGACTCCAAAGGCAGCCACTATCGCCAGGGCGAGAGCGGTCGTTCGTCCAGCCAACGCGGGAAACAGCACGCCTGCATACTGCGCTATGATCAGGGAAATGAAAGACGACGCCCCGCACGTCGAGATCCAATCGCTCCATCCAACGATGAAACCCGCGTAGTCGCCCAAAGCGTCGTGGGCGAATACGTACTGTCCGCCCGAGCGCGGAATCATCGTTCCAAGCTCCGCAATTGAGACGGCTCCAAGCAACGCATACAGCCCGCCAACTATCCAGACTCCGATAAACAACCAGCCATTCGGCAGATTTTGGGCAATCGTTCCAGGCGTGCTCAATATGCCCGCGCCGATTGTGTTGCCGATGATCACCGCCAGGCCGAACCCGAGGCCGAGAACGCGCAGCAACCGCCCGCGACTTGCGGGCGGATGAATCTCAGCTTCGGTGGGTGGACGCAAAGCAACTTCCTCGCTTGATGACGACGAGAGAGAACCGACGAGATGATTAGATTATAGGTACGCGGACTTGCTAATTCAGCTAACCTTGGAGGAGCGCTCTACCGCTGCTAAATTCCAAACACCTGCATGAAAACCTTCCGCTGATTGGGGCCGTCGAACTCGGTCAGTATTGCGCTCTGCCAGCGACCCAACACCAATTCACCCTGGTTTATCGGTATCGACAGGCTGTGACCGAGCACTACTATCCTCAAGTGCGAGTCGGCGTTGTGACGATCGCAATCCGAGAACTCCGGATCGTTGTGCCGGTAGTAAGTGTCGCGTGGCACAATGCGCTCGACCGTGTTTTTGATGTCCGACAGGAGCGCGTCTTGCCATTCGTTGATGATCAGACCTGCCGTCGTGTGGAGCGATGAAACCTGAACGTAGCCATCCTTGACTCCGGTTGACTCGACAAATGAGCGAATGTCATCACTCAAGTTGATCAGATCCGTGCGCTCGTGGGTGTTGACCGTAATGGTCTTTGAGAAAGCCTTGACCGTACCTTCGTTCGAGTAGTAGTCAAGCGCGCCCGCCCCACTTTCCCTGGCTCTTCCAGCTTCCATCTTCATGTCCTCCCGAGGGTTACTGTTTGATCGTGCTTCGCGTTCCTGCCTGAGATGAAGGCGGATTATACTACAATAATCGCCCGTTTTGTCTAGCAAAACCTCGCACAGAGTCCAACCTTCAGCCTGCGGGATTATATAGCGAAACCAGGTGTTCGACAAACTCAGCCAGTCGCTTGGCGCAAAGTTCGGAACGCCTTTGCAGCCCAAGAAGCCCCGCCCAGGCGCGCGGCCTCAACAGGGCCGCTCTCACAACCTTCTTCGTGTCAACCCGGCCATCTGAGCTGCGATACTCATTAAAGTCTAACGGCAAGTCTTCATCGAGCAAATCGCTGATAGCCCGGACGATCAAAAACGGCGATCCGCGGCCCGCGCACACGCGTGCGATGGCTGTTGATTCCATATCGACAAAAGCAACTCTGTTCGGTTCCAAGGATGCGGCTAATTCGCGCTTGGACTCGGCTTGCCACAGGATTTCATGCGAAGTGACCGCCGTTCCGAAGTGAACTGGCGCATCGATTTGAACTCGGCCCGCCAGCGTAAGCAGCTCAGAGTCGGGTGTCGCTTCCGAGTCGTGCACTTCTCGGGCAATCACCAAATCGCCGGCTTGAAGCGATGGTGACAACGCGCCGGCAAAGCCAATGTTAAACACCGGGCGCGGCGTGCGACGGTCGAGCCACGCGTCGAGTTGTCGCTCGGAGTTGGCGGAGCCCTCGCCGGTTTCGAGCAACTCCAAACCGGGATGAAGGCGTCGCTTGAGTTCCTTCAGTTCCAGGCTCAGCGCGGCGACGACCAAAATCGGGGCCTCGATGCTAGACGTAGCCATGCCCTTGAAACCATTTAACCGCGCGTTCGAGCGCGCGCTCGATCGGGTTTTGAGGCAGACCTAGCTCGCGAATCGCTTTAGACGGGTCAAACCACATCCTGTGTCTGGCAAGCTTTACGCTTTCCAGCGGCACGTCGGGCTCCCGACGTGCGATGTTGATTGACCAGAAGTTCTCGAGACTCGCGTAAGCTTCCGCGACCCAATGCGGGACTCTCATCTTCGGCGAAGCGACATCAGTCACGCTAGCAAGCAAATCAAACATTTCTTTGAGCGTGACATTTCGGCCGCCGAGAATGTAGCGCTCTCCAACGCGACCCTTTTCTTCGGCCAGCACGTGCCCTTCTGCACAGTCGCGCACGTCGATGAGGTTCATGCCCGTATCGACATAGCCGAACATCTTGCCCCGAAGGAAGTCGACGATGATCTTCCCGGTTGGAGTTGGTTTGATGTCCAAGTCGCCAACCGGAGTGCTGGGGTTGACGATAATGACGGGCAAGCCGCGCCGCGCCCAATCTCTCACTAATTCTTCGGCGAGAAACTTGCTGCGTTTGTAATGTCCGATCATTGCTTCGATCGTGACGGGCGTATTCTCGTTTGCGGGCGTGCCGTTGTCATTTAAGCCTAAACAACCAACCGTGCTAGTGTAGACAACGCGCTCGACGCCTTCATCGAAGCCGGCTTGCATAATGTTGTTTGTGCCCTTCACGTTAGCGGCGTACATTTCGGCGGGGTCTTTGCACCAGAGGCGATAATCAGCGGCGCAGTGATAAACGATATGACAGCCGCGCGCGGCTCGCTTGAGCGAATCCAGATCGCGAAGATCACCGGTGACGAACTCGACTGACAGGTCGTCGAGATTATCGGGACGGCTCGATGATCGAACGAGACACCTAACCTCTTCGCCCCGTTCGAGCAGGATCCGAACGAGATGGGACCCGACGAATCCAGTTCCGCCTGTCACGAGAG
>DATFWM010000716.1:0-2623 GCA_035259295.1 Blastocatellia bacterium
AGGACGCGAAGCGCCGCCCCGGTCGCCCAAAGCACCCATAGGAACGAGATGACCAGCGCCGTCAGGTACGCGTTGGGACAATCCAGACACTCGAGTAGGTCGCCATTCACGCGACACCTCCTCGATCACCGAGACACCGACTCATCTGATTCGGTTCCGGCTAGGCCGCCTAACGGATTGCGGCTCATCGGCGAGCGCAGAAGGGTGGAGCGGGGCCGCGAAAGACGCGGGTTAGGCGGCGCGCCAGTACTCACGCGCACGCACCCTCTCCTCGGGAGTTATCTCGGCCTCGCTATTCCGTTCGATTATGAACTCCACTACTTCCCGCACAGCCGACCTCTCGGACTCTGAGAACCGGCCAAATCGCTTGAGGTAGAACTCGTCGAGCTCGTCGGGACTCAAACTGAACCATACAAACTCCGCCACGAGGGAATCCGGGTGATCGATCGCATGGACCAAGTATGCCGGCTCTTCGGGAGGGCCAAATCGCTAGTGGTTTTTGAGCGCCCGCTCCGGCGCGACCGCAATTTTCGCCAAGATTTCTCCTTTCGGGTTCTGTCACTCTCATTCTAGGAGCTTGTAACAATGAGACGTCGTTTCTTTTCGGTTGCGGCAGTGCTGCTGCTAATAGGCACTTCAACCCGCGGCGAGGCGGCATCGATTCGGAAAGAGATTCACCTCAACGCGAGCCCGAGCGCCGTGTGGGATGCGGTCCGCGATTTTGGCAACGTAGACAAGCGCCTGGTCCCGGGCTTTGTCGTGGATGTAAAGGTCGATGGTGACGCGCGCGAAGTGACGTTCGCGAACGGCAACAAAGTACGCGAATTGCTGGTGAGTTCCGACGATGATTCCCGACGGCTTGTTTACGCGATTACGGGCGGGCGCATGACATGCTATAGCGCTTCGCTTGAAGTACTACCGGGCGGCAGCACCGGTACGCTGCTGGTATGGACGGTGGACTTCTTGCCCAATGAATTCGCCGGTTACATCAAGGATCAGATGGACCTGGCCGCTGCAGTGATCAAACGGACGCTCGATCCTTCACCTGTTAACCGTCGCGATATCCGACGGCACAATCGCTGATCCTCGTGGTCCGCTGCGAGGTCCTCAAGTGTGTGCCTCCCCACGAAGTCGTGTTCACGTGGGTCGTCGACGAGTTCTTGAATACGTACGTGAGCTACCGGCTCGAGCCTGGTGGCACCGGGACACGCTTGCATTTCGAGCATTCGGGATTCGACAAGAATAGGCATTCAAGAGGGCCGAGTACGGCTGGAACCTAATGAATGGCAGGCTCGCGCAGCAAAGGAGCTTTCAATGAACATTCTCTTATGGATCCTCCAAATCGCGCTTGCCCTGTTCTGCCTCGCGGGGGGGGCATACAAGAACTTCCAGTTCGAAGAGCTCGCGAAGATGCCGGCGACGGCTGCGCTCTCGCGCGGAGGCTGGGGCGCGATCGGCGTGTTCGAGATGTTGTGCGCAGTCTTGCTGGTCGTTCCGGCTGCCACGAAGTGGATGCCGGTCCTGACTCCGCTCGCAGCGGCCGCGCTCGCTATGGAAAGCCTTGCCCTCGCGTGGCTGTTTGCGCGGTATTCGCTCAAACTGACCGCCGTCAATCCGCTCGTCTGGGTGGTCGGGATGGGGCTGGTGGCGGCGTTCGTGGGTTACGGACGGTACGCGCTCCGGCCGCTATAACGGCTTGCGGCTCAGCGGCGAGCGCAGCAGAGCGAAGCGAGTCCGTTGCAGCCGCGGGTTAGGCTGGGTCGTCCCTGCTGCACGACAAGACCAGTTTTGTTCAATCTGCGTTCTTCGATTGGTGCTTAGCGAGATCCGATCGCGGCTGCTCCATTTCCGCGGCGAAGCAAAAGTATGAAGATAAGCACGTTGGTCACAAGCAAGGGCGGATTGAACCCCGTTAAGATGTAGAACCCTGGGCCCAGCGAACCTGGATCCAAACCGATTCGAAGTCCGTTGAGTGTGGCAGAGAGAACATCAGCCGTTACCCATACATTGAATATCCACACTGCTGCGATGGCCCACGTTGCCCTGCGTGCCAGCGCTATGACGGCAACGATGGCAAGAATCCCGCCCACGACGTCGCCGTAACCAGTTGGCACTGTCCAACTTTTCGGCAGGGATGCTGAAACGACTCCGGGCACGAGAAAGCTGAAGCCCAGGAATCTGAAAAACATGTGTGGCGTTACGAGGCAAAGCAGCGCCAAGCCACGGTTAACACTGCGCAACCACGGCCACGCAAAGAACCACGCAACCACAACAGAGCTGATGAAGAAGGCTAACGCGCTGAATCCGAAGATCGCTTTCGTGTTCATCCGCCACCGTTCTTAGTAAACTCGCATCACTGTGTCTCCGTGGCGCCTAACGGCTTGCGGCTCACCGGCGAGCGCAGCAGAGCGGAGCGAGTCCGCTGCAGCCGCGGGTAAGGCAACGGCGCCATGTCAGCGAACCGCAACCGACGTTTTCTGAGCAGCGACGACCTTGCCTCCTCGCGATACTTTCAGATCGGCCGTCGCTCGCGACGCTTTAGAGTCAATCGAGACCTTGAGCTCTGCAACGAGATCGCCGTCGGTGCTTTTGACGGTAGCGGGACTGTCGGCAAGCAAAGCGA
>DATFWM010000717.1:0-8285 GCA_035259295.1 Blastocatellia bacterium
CCCACGGAGAATGTTAAAGTTCCCCGATTGTTGAACGGTACGATATCCTTCGCCAGCTGGCGTACGATGTCGGTTCCCGCGCGAAATGTATGGGCGCCGCGGGTGTACGTAATTGTGTCCTGAAACTGAAAGTTGTTGAAGACTCGCCCTTGCGGAAATGTGGACGAGATTCCACCAATGACTCCGACGCCTGTAATCGGGACGCCGGCGAATTGAAATTCGGGTCCGAAGCTCAGCGCGGTTTGATCGCGTGCGCCAAACAACACGGCAAAGCGACCGTAAGAAACGCGGAACTCGTTGGTCATTCTCGGCGAGAGGATCCGAGTATAGCTGGCGAGGAAATTCTGTACTCGGCCCGGCACATCGACCGCGAAACCTGCGAAGGGTGTCGGAAACTGGTTGGTGACTTTCAGGTCGTTGAAGATGTAGCGAGCTGAGAAATTATCATTCTGACTGGGCGTCCAATCTACGCGAGTCAAGAAATCGTAGCTGTTGGTCGGCGCCGGAGCGAACGTGGTGACAGTTCCAAAAGGAATGTCAGGCCTTCCGCCTCCAAGCGCTACGGCGACGATATTCGTCGTGCCGCGAAGATTCCCAACTACACCAAGGTAGCGATCCAGGTTCGCGCTCTTGCCTTGCGGAAAGAGAGTCCGCAGCGTGTTGAACCCTTGCTCGGTCGGAACCACCGCCGACGCAGAAGTGCCACCCGCGCGAGTAAACGTCGGCTGGAACGTGCCGAAGAAGAACAGCTTGTCCTTCTTTATTGGTCCTCCCAGCGAGAACCCAAAGCTGTTTTGCGTATAAACTGGGACTGAAGTCAATCCTTCGTTGACTTTCTGCCCGGGCGATAAAGAAGCCAAGGCGCTGGTGTC
Organism: Blastocatellia bacterium; assembly: GCA_035259295.1. Lineage (GTDB taxonomy): Bacteria > Acidobacteriota > Blastocatellia > UBA7656 > UBA7656 > Onstottus_A. The sequence continues at coordinate 873 of DATFWM010000717.1, forward strand.
GATCACATCGTAGACAGAGCCGTGAAACTGATTAGTTCCGCTCTTTGTGACGACGTTGACGACTGCGCCCCCCGACCGCCCATACTCGGCAGAGTTGTCGCCACCGAGCACGGAGACTTCTTTAAATCCATCGCGCAAGATTGGCTGGAGCTGCTGCCCGGTGATCGCGTTGTCGTTGTTGTCCGCTCCGTCGATCAACTGATTGTTTGCGCGCGCTCTCAACCCGTTGATGTTGAACTCGGTGCCTTGAACGAATCCGCCAGCGAGCACACCGGGATTGGTGACGCCCGGCAGCGTGAACACCAGGTTCACGGGATTGAGACCGGCGACCGGAAGATCGACTATCTGACGCGACTCGAGTGTGTTCGCGCGAGTGCCGTCCTGCTTTTGCAGAATGACCGTCGAGTCCGCATTCACGTTGACGACTTCGGTCTGGGCGCCTACTTCCAGCGCAAAGTCGGTGGTTGTAGCTTGTGCGGCTTCAACCGTGACGTTGTCTCGCGAGATCGTCTTGAATCCGCTCGCGCTAACGTCGATCTTGTACACACCCGGATCGACTGCGTCGAGGCGAAAGCCACCGTCCCCGGTTGTCTTCGTTTCGCGGGCTACGTTTGTAGCTTTGTTGGTAATCTTGACTGTCGCGCCATCGACAACCGCTCCGGAAGGATCGGTCACGGTCCCGACGACTATTCCTTTGCTGGACTGTGCAAGAACCTGATTACTGAACAGTGGCGGCAACAACCCTGATGTGATCAGCAGTGCCGCGGTGTATGCGATTAACTTCATTCTTCTTAGGTGCCTCATTGTTTCTCCTTGAAGCTGAGAATCATCCTTTCCAGAGCGGGCTAGAGTTTGGCAATCGACGAAAGACATCGAGATCCTCGAAGGTCTTACGACTGCGACTCGCCTCGCCGCTTCCCGCACGACGTGCGCGACCAGTTTAGGCGTGCTAATGAGACTGGAAAACAGATTTGGGATGAAAGCCAATCATCGCGTGTTGGAGTGGCCAAAAATGCGGACGAACGAAACTCGAGTCTTGGCACCTGCCCACAGCTGCCAGCGGCGTGGAATTCGAACGGCGCACACTCGATGACTGCGGATACATTCGAGCATCGACTGTCTTTACCTCCCAGCACACGCGATCTTGTCCCACTTGGACTGATCAAGCCAGTCAAGGTTGTCCATCAGCTTGCTGGTTTTCCTCGTGCCGGGATCGTAAACGAACATTCCGCGGCTCGTGATGGTGAAAACAGGAATCCGGTGTTTGTCGGCGGCAATAATGTCATCGCCGGATGGTCGCGCCGGGGAACCGTCCGGATGAGTGTGTACGATCGCGATTGCTGCGGGGTGCCACGCAAAAGTGAAGCGCTTATACTCGTTGGTTGCGCCCATTTCTTTTCCGCGAAAGGTGCCGTCAGACATCCGCATGATCAGTACTACACCTTCGACGGGTAGTCTTCCACCGCCCGATCGTTGCCAGGCCTTTTCGAACGCTTTGGTGATCTTCCGGTCGAACTTTGATACCACGAAATCCAGGCTGCTCACCGGGCTTAACCAGCCGGTTAGCTTTTTGGTGTGCGCAACCAAGTCCAGTATCCCGCCGGGCAAACCAATGGTCACGTTATAGCTATGAGCCGGAATCGCGGCCGTCGTAAGCGACAGCGCCGCCGTAAGGAGTCGCACAATCCCCTTCATACTTAATCTCCAGCGAATGAGCATTGGCCGCGCTGACCATCGTCTGAGCTCGCGCGGCTTTAAGGCGCGCGTTCCCGCTCTTAACGCGCGCCCCGCTACGGTAGGAGTTTAGGTGCGACCAGTTCCTGGAAGAACAGTTATGTGATGAAGGCTGGAGCTTTCGTGCTGGGAAGACCGAATCGCGTGACGAAGCGGTGCTCTTACAGCGGCCTACCCAACAACGCGTGGAGTTTGTCTCGATAGCTGCGCGAGAGCGTCAGTTGAACGCCTTCGCGAAGGACGATGCGGTATTCGCCGTGAAACCATGGCTGCAATTCTGAAATGCGATCGACATTGACGATTGCCGAGCGATGCACGCGTATGAAACGCTTCGGATCGAGCTTTGATTCCAGCGCGCCTATCGTGTCTCTCAACAAGTAAGAGTCTTTGCCAGAGTGGAGACGAACGTAGTTGCCTTCGGCCTCAAGCCAGTCGATCTCTTCGGTTTTCATGAAAAAGACGTGTCCGCTCAGCTTGATGACCAACCGCTCCAGATGAACTGGCCTGGCTTTGATGTCTTCGATTGCTCTCAGGATTCGCTCGCCGAGCGCGTCGCTTCGCTCGCGTGCGATTTGGTCCTTCGCGCGACTCACCGCCTTGTCGAAACGCTCGCGATCAAAAGGCTTCAGCAAGTAGTCCAGCGCGTAGACCTCGAACGCTCGGACTGCATATTGATCGTAAGCCGTAATAAATATTATCGTCGGCAGGATCTCGGTGGGTAAAGCTTCCAGAACAGCAAAGCCGTCGGTGCCGGGCATCTCGACGTCGAGAAAGACAAGGTCCGGAGCGTATCGTCGAATGGAATCGATTGCTTCCTCTCCGTTAGCGCACTCGGCGACGATCTCGATGGTCGGATCCGCCGCCAGCATATCGCGAATTCGCTCACGGGCAAGAAATTCATCATCGGCAATCACTGTTCGGATACACGTAACGCGTGACATGCGGTAACTCCCTTTGCAGCTTTAAACGTTAAAGCGCCACCGCTGGTTCATTTTTGATTCGAGGCTAGTTCGCGAAACGGGATTTCCAGGATTACGGTGAGACCGCCGCGAGCGGTGCTCGAGAGGTAAAGGCGCTGATGTTCGCCGTAGAGTTGTTTCAGTCGGGCTTGGGTGTTTGCGAGTCCCACGCCTTCTTTGACCAAGGTGCCTGAGTCTGAATTGGAAGGCAGTCCCGGCCCATTGTCTGTCACCTGAACCTGGAGCGTTCCGTTCAATCGTCGCGCTTCAATCTCGACTCGGCCCGGACCGGTTCTGCGAGAGATGCCATGACGAATAGCATTCTCGACAATCGGCTGCAAGATCAGGTTCGGCAATCGCGCATCAAGAGTCAACGGTTCGATATCCATTTGAACGGTCAGGCGGTCCTTGAAACGAATGCGTTCGATATCAAGATAGCACTTCAAAAACTCGAGTTCCTGCTGAAGCGAAACCTCTTGCATGCCGGCGTTCTCCAGCGTTTGCCGCAGGAAGTCCCCGAGCCTCGCGATCATCCGGTCAGCCGCGTTGACGTCCTTGTGAACCAGCGCCGAAATCGAGTGGAGAGTGTTGAACAGGAAATGAGGGTGAAGCTGCATCTTTAGGGCGTCAAGTTGCGATTGCACGAGTTGACCTTTCAGCCGCGTCGCGCGCACCTCACCTTGCTGGACCCGCTGCTGGTAGTCGAAAGCGTAGCTGATAAGAAGAATCAGCCAATAGACCATCGCGCCGTAGTCCGTCATGAAGTAGACATTCAATAGAAGCCTTTCGATCGAGAAGCTCCGCCCAGAATCGGCGAGAAACAAGAAGAGCATCAAGTCGTGCAACACTCGCGTTGCGACGCCGATCAATACTGAGGCACTGAGATGCACCAGTAATCCCCGAAGCCATCTGTCTCGATCAATTCTGAAGCTGCGCGCCAACCGTAGAATGAACGGAGTCAACCCGGCCCAGATGTAAGCGTAGATCATCTCGACCAGGAAGATGCGTTGATATCGAATCGGAGTCGTGCCGCGGCTGTACGCAAGATACATCTGGCTCGACAGAAAAATCGCAAAGATGGTCCACGCAGCAAGGATCAGAACCACGCGAAACCAACGGCGCTCTAAAAGCCTTCTAACCATCAACTCTGATTTCGCCTCTAATGCTGGATGTATTTTCCACTATGCAAAATACCACAATACGCAGGCGACTACGCGCGCTCGCGGATAGTGGGGTATTTGTTACACCACTATCCGCTCGCGCGTCGTCGCAGCCGGTGAACGCGCCTTCCCTCGCGGAAGGAACCGCTGACCCTCAAGTGAATTCTCCCAGAGGTTGTTCCACGCGAACGGCGAGGGCGACCCCGCCTTTCCTTTACTTTCGAGATGAGATGCCAGTTTCCGACGTAGAATACCGATTCTGCTACGCCGCTCTTGATCGCGAAGACGCTTTTGTGACGACCGGGCCGAAAAAAGTCACCAATGCGCCTCAGAGCGTGACGAACCGGTCTGCCTGTTCTTCAACCCAGACACGCGCGATCCGGTTAGAACTCCAAGGTAGGCCAACTGGCAACGACAAGAGCGGCGTGGTGGTCGAGCTGGCGCGAAGCCCGATACCGACGATAAAAGTCCTACCGGTTGGACGAAGCCCGCGACTCCGGACGCAGGTTGAGCTTTTGCACGCGCCAGTTCAAAAGCTCCGCAACATAGATCTCATTCTCTGAAGGGCACGCGATCTCGTGAATCCAACCGAACTGCCCCGGCTGCTTGCCCGACCTACCGAAAACGCCCAGGACTTTGCCGTCGAGCGCCAGCTTGTAAAGACGACCGGGATACGCGTCCGATGAGAACAACACTTGATTCGGGCCCGGCGTGATGCAGATCGCCCACGGCGCGCCAGCCTGCGCCGCTGCTGCTTCGGTTGAGGGCATATTGCCCATCGCAGGTCGCAACTTCGGATCGTAAGGCAAATCGACTGTTATCGCGCGAATGAAATCTCCGTTCGGAGTGAACACCTGAATGCGACGGTTCGCGCGATCTGCGACGTAGATGTTTCCTTTTGCATCTGAAGCAATGCTGTGCGGAGTGTTGAACTCGCCGGGTTTGTTGCCGCGATCGCCCCACTGCTTCACCCATTCGCCGTTCTTGTCGAACTTCGCCACGCGCGAGTTGATGTAGCCGTCGCTGATGAAGATGTTTCCTTCGGTGTCCCACGTCACATCGGTTGGCTGGCGAAACATTCCGTCAACTGCGGGCCGCGGTGGGGTTACGCGCGTCCACGGCACGGCTTCGTCCGAGGCTTCTTTCTTGCGGCCGAATACCATCACCACGCGGCCTTCGGGGTTGAACTTGATCACCATGTCCGAACCTTTATCGACCGCCCAGATGTTGTCGTCTTTGTCGATGCGGACCACGTGCGCGTAAGACCAGGCGTACAGATTCTTGCCGATCTCGCGGATGAATTTGCCATTGCGGTCGAACTCGAGAAGCTGAGCCGCCGTTGCCCCGTAAGCCGGGCCGGTAGTGTTGCCGCGGGAGAAGACGAACACGTGGCCTTTCGAGTTGACCGCTACGCCGGTCGCTTCGCCGAGGTGCAGGTCGGGAGGTAGCTTGAGGAAGTTGACATCGCCCTCGAACTTGAGTTCGGGCACGGGCGTTTGAGCAAGTGCAGCGCTCGAGACCAGCAAGATGACCAGAAAAAGAAGTGAGCGTTTCATAGTGATCCTCCCTACTTCTTGACGTATCTCTTCAGCGCGCGAGGTCCGACCTCTGCGCCGTAAACGTTGCCCTTCGCGTCGGCCGCCACTCCTTCAGCCGCGCTCGTAGCCGCCGTGTCGGGGTTCGATTCAGGATCTGGAATGAATGACCAGACCTTGCCGTCCTTCGCGCTGCCGATCCTGATCCCCCGCTTCCAACCCGGATGCCGGGTTTTGTTCGACTCCGAGTCGGCAACGTAGAGCACGTCGTTCTTGTCGATGTACAGCCCGCTTGGCCGGCTGAACTGCTTCCACTCTGCGAGGAATTTCCCGTCCTGATCGAAAATCTGAATGCGATTGTTCGCCCGATCGCCGACAAAGAGTCGCCCTTTTGAATCCATCGCCAGCGCGTGCGGCGTGTCGAACTCGCCAGGCGCCGAGCCTTTCTTGCCCCAGGTCTTTATGAACTTGCCGCTCTTATCGAACTTCACGATTCGCGCGTTTGAATTCCCGCCGTGTCCGTCCGCGACAAAGATATCGCCGTTGGGCGCGGTGATTACGTCGGATGGCTGATTGAATTGATCGGGTGCATCACCAGGAACTCCTGGTTTGCCGAGCGTCAAAAGGACCTTGCCTTCGGGGCTGAACTTGACCACGAAGTGACTCTTGCCTGCCGCGGTTTGATTCGCGCCGGGGGGAACGCCATCGGTAACCCAGACGTTTCCTTGTTTGTCGACATGGATGCCGTGTGGGAACGCGAAAATCCCTCCGCCGAAGCTCTTCACCAGTTTGCCGTTCTCATCAAATTTGAGGACGACGGGCAAATTCGAATTCGCGCAAGAGTTTCCGCCGCATCGCTCTGCGACCCAGATCGATTTGCCGTCGGGATCGATGTCGACGGCGCTGGTCGAGCCCCACGCGCGGCCTTCGGGCATCTTCGCCCAACCTTCGACGGTCGCGTACGGATTCGGCGAATCATTGGCGGGTTGAACATCGCTCTGGGTCTGTGCCTTCCGTCCAGACAAGACAGTCAGCGCAACCATAACTAGCACCAACGTGGATCTGTTTCGAGCAGAATGCAGCATTGCTAGTCCTCCTTCGCATTCAGGTCCGTTATCGAGGCAGTCCCGGAATCTCCGTCCGCACTTTATAGAGCGTCTTGCCGGCCGTAATGTAGAGCGTCTTCATATCCGGACCGCCGAAGGTGTTGTTCGTAATTGTGTCTTCGGGAATCGGAATGAACTTCAGCAGTTTGCCCTGCGGCGAGATGACATAAACTCCGCACTTCGTATCGAGCGTCTCGGATGTCCCGCGGCGGCGGTGCAGTCCCGCCGAGGCGTAGAGATTTCCCTGCACGTCGATGCTCATGCCGTCCGCGCTCCGGCCCGGATAGAAGTTGTAATGCACGCGCATATGGCGGACCGTGCCATCGGGCAGCAAATCATAGGCGCGGATCATGCGCGCGCCACCTTCGGCGCCATTCGATTCGACGAGGTAGAGTGTCTTGTCGTCGGGCGAGATTTGAATCCCGTTTGGTCGCTCGATGTCCGGCGCTGCGAGGATGCGCGCGAGCTTGCCGGGCGCGTCGATGCGATAGACGGCGGCGCCAGGCATGTCCGTGAAGTAGAGCCGGCCCTTGCCGTCGATGGTAACATCGTTCGGGCCTTGCAACGGCACGCCCTGATAGCGGTCGGCGAGGACCTCCATCTTGCCCGTGCGCAGATCAGTTCGAGTAACCCGAGGCTGCCCCTTGACTTTCACGCCGTTGCGCTCAAACTCCGCGCCTTCGCAGGCAATCAGCCGGTCCTGCGGATCGATCAGCAGACCATTGGCGACGTTGCTGTGCTCGCGATAGGCGGAGACAACACCATCTGTGCCGAGCTTCATGATCCGCTGCGACATGATTTCTGTGAAATAGACGTTCCCTGCCCGATCCACCGTCGGGCCTTCAGTGAAGGCGACCGCAGCGGCGATCTCGACTTCCTGAGCCGCCGTCGAAAACAGCGTCACCCAACATAGTAGAAG
>DATFWM010000718.1:0-2344 GCA_035259295.1 Blastocatellia bacterium
CCCAGCCGAGCTTGAATGTCTCGCGGGTCGGATTCGATCAAAAGGTTGTAGATCTTCAACGCGTCATCGTATCTGCCGCCTCGCAATGCTTTTCTTGCATCACGGTTCAGTTTGTCGTTGTATTCTTTGGATTGTTGTTGCGGAATCGTTGCGCGCACGGGCGCGGCGACCAGCGTCGAGAGGGCGACCACGATGACCAGCAGGCAACTGCAAGCCGTCACTTTAAAATCTCTCCGGTCTTCGTATACCACAGCAGCAAATCGAGTTCGTCGAAGTCGATTCCGACGGACCGGGCGAAGCGCTTCACCTTCTCTTCGATTGCCAAATAGCCATTTTTTGTCGAAGGAGGCCTTGGCGCCTCGATAACCTCGAACTCCGTCAGACGCGACAGCACGTGTTTGTCAAGTATCGCGTATCCACGGTAACCGACATTCCGCAAGAAGTGACTCGCTTCTTTATAACCGATGCCGCGCACGCTCCGGTCGGCTGCCAGGAAGTCGCGGCGCTCGTCGGGGTCCTTCAAACTGCGGAGCGCGGCAGGCAGTTCAAGATTACACCCTTGGCGCAAGTACTCGCGAGTCTCAAAGACGTAACCGGCGCGACTGGTCGGGAATCTGTGGCGCCCGGCGAGCGCCAGTTGAATCTCGGCCCTCGAACCGCTCCTCAACACCGGTCGGACACCCTCCATGGAGCGCAGTCCCATTCGCGCGCTGGCGCCGGCGGTAAAGATGCAAAAAGTCAGTTCTTCAAAGAAGCGCTCAGCGGAGCGCGTCTGCCCCACTTTCCTGAACTCAGCCAACCTTTTTCTGATTTCTCGACGCTTATCGAAATGGATTCGCTTAAGCTCTTCTAACGTCAAGTGGATTGCACCTTCGGCGCTGTGCAGACGGGAGAATTCTAGGGCGACTCAAGCCGAAAAGTCAACGGACGGACCTAAGCCTCTCTGACGCGACTCGATGTTTCGCACTCGGGGACGTCCAAGGCGGCTGCACACACCCCGACCTGCGCGGCAACAGTTCGCGTCTCGATCAAGTAAATTGAATTGATTTCGGAGTGGGAGTGGGCCTACTCCCACCCAAAAGAGATCTACCGCGACTCAATGCGCCGTTGCTACGCGCGACGACCTCGAGAAGGGCCTCCCGGGCACCGCGCGCGTATGCTTCGTGCAAGACTGACGCAACGCCTGGTCTACCAGCGGCTCAACCACGCACTCCGACTTGCGGCATACGATAGAAAGCTCGCTGATCACCAGGTACCTGGCGCGTTCGAGCATCCGCTTTTCGCGAAACGAAAGCGGCTTGCTCATAGAAATGTATGTGAGATTCTTTAATACTTCTGCAACGTGAAAGACGTCCCCGCTCTTCATCCTCTCCTGGAATTCTTTGTAGCGGTCCTTCCAATCGATTGGGGGGTTTGTAAAGTCCGCCGAGAGCGCTTTCAGCAGCCTGTCGCACTGGCTGTTGTTGATCGGCGACCTCAGGCCTATTTCCAGAGCGTTGGCGATCGGAACCATTACGGTCGATTCAGTGCCCCTCAGCCTGAGCAGATAAAAGCTGTTCCTGCGACCCTCGACCTCGGTATGGGTGATGTTCTCGATTACACCGATACCGTGATTGGGATACACAACCTTCTCGCCTATTTTGAAGCTCACAGATACCTCCTTGTGACCATTGGAACGGAAATACGCCTCGAAGTGAGGGCTTCAGGAGTGAACTACCCGTTGACATATCGAGTTACTCTGTTATTGACAACGAGCCGCGAACTGAACTCGTCGGAGGAATTTGAACCTTTGGAACAAGATCGATTCTTGAATCGATCTTGACCCACCCACTTGCTGATCTACCCAGCTCGGAGTTTACAGCAGTCGATCCGAGAGGGTCAAGCGAAAGTGAAACGTGATTCGTGATCAGTGACCGGACCTCATCGGAATCATGATCACGAATCACGGATCACAGATCACACATCACCGATCACTACGGCATCGTGAACGAAATGATCCACGCGCGGCGCAGCGGACCTCGCTCTTTTCGCAAAACCTTTATGACCACATCGTCGCCGCTCTTGAGCTCTCTTGTGAATCGCAAGAAATCTTCCTGGCTGGTGATCGGTCTGTTGTTAACCTCGACTATGAGATCATCAGCGGTGAGATTGTTCTCGTCGGCGGGGCTTCCGGGCTCAACGCTGAACACGAACGCGCCCCGCGCGCCTTCCAGCCCCTGCGTTCGAGCGAGCTCGGGCGTCAGCGTTTTCACATTAGCCCCAAGACCCGAGCTTGACTTGCTTTTACGCTGCATTCCGTCATCATTCTCCGGCACGCGCCGCGGACTGCGAGGCAACGGTATCG
>DATFWM010000719.1:0-3896 GCA_035259295.1 Blastocatellia bacterium
ACGGGCGAGGGGATTCGCCTGAAGCGACGATGCTAACCTGTTGCTCGATCACCGGGCTGCCGGCTGAGTCCGAGATGCGTCCGGTTATCACCCCTCCTCGCGTCATGGAGAAGTTAATCTCGCGCGTCTCGCCTGAATCCAGGTTGATTTCGCGGCCCGTTTCGTTTCCTTGCAGCCACGTCAGCGCGGGCGCGGTGACGCTGGTCAAGTATCTCCCCGCATGCAAATTGGTAATTCGATAGCGGCCATCTGCATCGGTCTTATCTTTCGCCACCACACGCCCGTTGGAAGGAGGAACACTGCGAATCAGGACAAGCGCCCCTCGAACCGGCTTCTCGGCTACGGTTACCCGGCCCGTGATCTCTGCAGGTTCAGTTAGCGACGATTGAGATGACGGAACCGTTTGAGAAAAAGGCGGCGAGTGCATCAATAGAATCAGCGCGAGGAAGCATCTCATAAGCGCACCTCACTCAGTCAGCGACTCGACGATGCTAGGGGCGCTGCCACGATTGCAGTTTCACTTCTGCGCGGCAGCGGTCTCATGCCGAGCGCCGGCGTTCTTCACGTACTTGTCCATCCAGTTGAGCATCTCGGCCACAGTGTGAAGGACTGACTCGCGGCCGGCGTAGCCATGAGCCTCGTAAGGAAGCGTGACGTATCTGACCGTCGCGCCGTGGCCTTTCAGAGCCATAAACAACCGCTCGGATTGGATCGGAAACGTGCCCGAGTTATCGTCCGCTTCGCCGTGGATCAACAGGATCGGCTCGTTGATCTTGTTCGCGTGATAGAACGGCGACATCTTGCCGTAGATCTCCGGCACCTCCCAGAACGTGCGCCGCTCGTTCTGAAACCCGAACGGCGTCAACGTTCGATTGTAAGCTCCGCTCCGCGCGATGCCCGCGCGGAAAAGATCGGAGTGCGCGAGCAGGTTCGCCGTCATGAACGCGCCGTAGCTGTGCCCGCCGATGCCGATGTGGTCGCGGTCGGCCACGCCCATCTCGACAACTTTGTTGACCGCCGCTTCGGCACTTGCGACGAGTTGTTCGACGTAAGTGTCGTTCGCAGTCTCGCCCGCGCCAACAATCGGCATCGCAGGGTTGTCGAAGATTGCGTAGCCCTGCGTGAGCAAGAGCAAATGCGATGGGCCGCTCACGCGCGTGAAGCGATACGGCGACCCCGAGATCTGACTGGCGGTGTCGGCGTCGGTGAACTCGCGCGGATAAGCCCACATCAACGTCGGCAAGCGCTCGCCCTTCTTGTAGCCGGGTGGCAGATACAATGTGCCGGATAGCTTCACGCCGTCTTTCCGTTCATACGTCACGAACAGCTTCTGGACGCCCGCAAGCTGCGGGGCGGGATCCTTGAACTGGGTCAGCGCGCGCTTTGTTCCGTTTGTGAGATCGCGCACGTAGTAGTTGGGCGGTTCCGTCGCCGTTTCGTACTCGGTTAGGATCGTCTTGGCTTCGCCGTCCAACGGCATAACTACTGACTCGTATGACTTGTCGGCGCATCGGAAGAGTCGCTCTGTCTTCAGAGTCTTTAAATCGAGCCGGTCGATGAAAGGTCGGTCGCCTTCGGGTGACGAGCCCTGACCGGTCAGATAAATCGAGTCGCCTTGTTGCTGGATCAGACCGCTTCCGCCAAAACCACCGAAGCCGCCGCCTCCGAAGCCGCGCGCGCCACTGTCTCGTTTGATTACCGGCGTTCCGGGATTGTTGTAGGCGTCCTGTTGCCTACGCTCCCACAGCTTGCGCGGCTGGGCGGCCGCTTCGAGGATCCACGTGCGGGTCTTGCGAGTCGCGCGATCAGACTCGCTCAGCAGTGCAATGCCCTTCTCTGTGTAGGACAGACCACCGAATCGCCATTCAGTTTTGGCTATCTCCGCAGGCTCGCCAGTGAACGGCGCCGAGAGGGACGCAACTTTATCTCGAAACGGGACTTTGTTCTTGAGGTCTCCGCCATCCAGAGCCTCGACCCAGGTGACCGTCGCCGGTTGATCCGGGCGCCAGCGGACATTGCGGGGGCCCGCCTCGACCCCGTTGATGGGCACGCCTTCGCTCGAAGGAAGATCGGCGATCTTCTTTACAACGTCGCCCTTGCGATTCCAGATCTCGATTTCTTTGGGGAATCCGTTCATCGGCACAAGCCGCGAGAACGGTCGCTTGAGTCGCGACACCAGAATGTATTCGCCGCTGGGCGAGGCCGTGACGTTTTCCAGGATTCCAGGCTTGCCGATCAGCGTCTTACGCCCGGTCGCGGTGTCGATGGTCGCGAGTTGGCTTGTGAAGTAGTACTCAAAGAGGTCCTCGTCGTGATTGGTCTTGATCAGGTCCTCGTAGGTTGCCGCCGGCGCAGCCTTGCCACGGTTCTCCTGGATGTTTGGCCCTGTTGGTACGCGAGGCTCACCAGGGGCCGGTCCGCGGCCGGTCGGCACAAGCTGGACCAATATCGTAGCGCCGTCCTTCAGCCAATCGACAGGATCACCGCCGGTCGCATTCAGTCTGTCGGTTCCGCTGACAAGCTTCGATTGGCCCGTCGCAGTATCTGCTATCCACAACTCGATCCCATTGTCTTTGATATTCAGAAAAGATAGCCGCTTTCCGTCGGGCGAGAAGCTTACATCCGAGATGTTCACGTTGGGCGGTAAAGTGATCTTTCTTTCAGCGCCGTCGGCAATCGATTTCAGCGTGATGGCGATCACGCTTCCGGTTCGCAGTTGTCGTCCATTCGTTTTCGGGTTTATCCGCGCGCCGGCGATCCTGTGGATAGGCTCGGCAAGCTGGGCGATGGTGGGCATGCTGTGCCGCTCGAGCAGCGCTATCGTCCGGCGATCAGGCGAGACTATGACCGTTGGAGTCGGCGACGCGTCGAGAATGTCGACGATTACTTTGGGCGGCAACAGATAACCCGACTGCTGTCTTGTTTGAGCGACCACTGCGGCCGCCGCGACGATAATGAGCGCAGCGGTAACGGTGAGTCTTCTCAGTTTCATGGGAACCTCCTGTTTTCCACTGTGCTCGATTGCTGGGAACGGGATTCTATCAAAAGATGAAGAGGTGAGCCACGACAAGAACGAATGTGCGATTTCTCAGATAGCGTTGCTCAATCGTTGCGAATGTTCTCGCGCTGCTCGGATGACTTCTTGTTCATCCACCGTGGTCAGAATTCTGCTGCGCATCACAACTCGACCATCGATCAGCACCGTTTCAACGTCGCCTGCTTCAGCCGCATAAACGATAGTGGAAACCGGATCCGGATGCGGAGTCGTGTGCAAACGATCAAGATCCAGCAGAATCAAATCAGCGCGCTTGCCGACTTCTATGCTGCCGATCTCGTCATCCAGACCCATCGCGCGGGCGCCGTCAATCGTCGCGATTCGCAAGACCTGATGCGCCGGCAAGCTCTCGGCCCCGTGAAGCGCCTTTTGGATGAGCGCCGCCGTGCGCATCTCGGTGAACATATCAAGCCGGTTGTTGCACGGCGCGCCGTCGGCTCCAAGCGAAACTGAGATACGCCGCTGAATCATTTCCGGTATTCTCGCAGTTCCTGAACCAAGTTTGAGATTCGAAGACGGGCAGTGCGCGACGTGAGTTCCAGTTCGGCTGAGAACTTCCATCTCCGCTTCGTTGAGATGAACGCAATGCGCGAGCACAACGTGCGAACCTGTGATTCCAACCTCGTTGAGGTACTCGACGTTGCGGCGGCCGGTCTCGCGTTCAACCATCTCGATCTCATCTTTGTTCTCGGAGGCGTGAGTGTGGACGATTGCGCCGTGGTCACAAGAGAGCTTTACCACGCGCTCCAACAGCTCGTGTGTGCAGCTCACAGCAAAACGCGGAGCAAAGCAATACCGCACGCGCCCCTCAGCGCGACCATGCCATCGCTTGAGCAATGCT
>DATFWM010000720.1:0-3827 GCA_035259295.1 Blastocatellia bacterium
GCTAACAACAAATCCCGCTGAGCCGAGAGCGGGAGAGTCGCCCGCTCGGTCATTGGCAGCACAAGCGTGCCTGGTTCGCGAGAGGCTTCTTCGGCTACTCCCGCGACAAATGCATCGGCGTCTTCCTGCGGCGCGGGATAAGTGAACTTTCCGCTACAGCTTCTCGACCAGCCAGCTTTCGACCACGACGTGTCGGCGCCTACAAAGACGCGATGTCCCGCGCGTGCAAGCGAGCGTGTGCAGGCGACAGCCTGATTTTCGTTGCCGTCAAGAACCAGAACTCTCATGAGTTTGTGGCTACGCTGTACGGGCGGCCCTCTGTGGCCGCCCCTCCTTCCGCGGCGTCTTGGGCCTTTAGCGAGGGGCGGCCACGGAGGGCCGCCTCTACACGCTCATTCGCGACGCGAGCAAGCACCTCCTCGAATCGCTCGGCGATTACCGACCAGTCGTACTGCGCGGCGAGCTCGGCAGCACCGTGCTCGATTCGTTGTCGCAAATGTCGATCACTTAGCAGCGCGATCGTCGCGTCGGCAAATCTGTCCGCCGTGTCAGCGAGCAAGATGTCTCGATCGTGATGAACGTCGAGGCCTTCAGCTCCTATCGAAGTTGAAACTACAGCTTTACCCATCGCCATCGCTTCAAAAATCTTGAGGCGCGTGCCGCCGCCGACTCTTAGGGGAACGACCACGACTGCGGCTTCTCTCAGATGCTCAATCACCGAATGAACCGTGCCGGTAACTTCGATACCAGCCGACGCCAATCGTTTCACTCGCGGGTGTGGATTGCGTCCGACGATCCGGAAACGCGCGCCAGAGACCCGGGAGTGCACGCGAGGCCAAATCTCGCGGCAATAATACTCGACCGCGTCGATGTTGGCTTCCCAATCCATCGAACCTAGAAAAACAACGAGCGGCTCTGTTGCGCTCGCTCCCGCCGCAGCCTGATATTGGCTGAGATCGACGCCTGTGGGCACGACGCTGATGCGCGACTCGTCGACCATCGTTTTCATAATTTGTCGGTCGTTCTCCGACACCGCGATCACGTGATCGAAGTAACGAACCGCCGCGCGCTCGTAACGACGCATCTTTATCGCCTCAAGCGTGAACGCGAGTCTCTTGACTGGATTGGACTCGTGCTTCTGCTGACGGTCCCAAAGCGCTGACTCGACATTGTGCTGAAAAAGCGCCGTCGGGATGCGAGTATTGCTTTGGAAGTTGAGCGAACCCGAGAGGAAATCACATACAGCGATGTCGAAGCCGGCATCTGCGAGCAGCCCCCCGATAGTTCGCCTGACTTTGGGTGACGTGAACTTCGTGACTGCATAAGGCGCCGGACTCGCAAGCCTCCGCAGATAATCAATAGCGCTCGAATCCGGAATTCCCGTATGAATAGTCACCGCGCCGGGCAGATGATCAGCGATCTCTCGTTCGTAATTCGTATCGCGCTCGCCACCGTAGTAAGACAAAAGGGTGACTTCGTTCTGCGCTGTGAGCCCGCGAAGAATGTTATACGAGCGAATCTTGCCGCCCGTGTCGACCGGCAACAGCTTCCCTGCTTTTACCCAAAGTATTCGCATAGTCGATGTGCGCCTGCTTACTGCTGCGTCCTTCGCCGCGCGCTACTCGACGGCGCCGCGCCCGGTTGAACGCTTGTCTCCTGAACGATTCTCTTCAGCAACGATCGATTCTGCTCGGAAGGCAAAAGCAACCAGAAACCGTCCTCCCCTCCGACCACATTGCCCGTTTGTATTCGGGAAAAGAAGGCGTTTATGTCTTTCCAGGACACGTTGGGATCGGCTCGTTCGATCCAGTTCCAATCGCGCAAGGGCCGCTCACTCAACATTCGAGTCGAGATCCACGCGTCGCCCCCATCCTCCCACACGGACAAGACCTCGCTCGCGAAGTCCTCACGCCACGAAAGCACCTGGTCTGTCAGCGGCTCGATCAGATGATAAGTGTTGAGAGATTCGGAGGCGTTGATCGGATTAAAAGGAAAGGTCCATTGTAATGCCCATACCTCGTCCGTTTGATTCAGTGTAACAACCAGGCTCTGGCGTTTCAGCAGCGGTTGCAGTTCTTTCAGTCTTCTGATTACGGCTTGCTCTCGTCGAGCCTGAACGGGCTTCGCCAAGACCATCAGATTCGAAACAGCCATTGTCGCAACAAACGTGAGGCACACGTACTTGAGCACGCGTATTGACCTATCGCTCGCCAGAGAATAAGCCAACGCGACAAACAGCACTGGGTAAAGCAACAGATATCGCTCGATCGCGCCGCCTTGCCAGAAGATTGCAAATCCGACGACCGGCACGGCAGTCGCGGCGAAGAGAACGAAGATTCGCCTGCCCTGCGCCGACCGCAGTAGATTGAAAAAAACCGCGCTTAAGAAAAGGTAAAACAGGGCAAGCTTCCACAGACTCGCGCGAACCAGATCGGTGAGCGACACGGGGTTGTATTGATCTTTGGTCAGATATGCTTTCACCATCGGCCCGTCGTTGCCTGTGTCAATAAAGGAATGGCCGGCGCCGAAGGCGGCTCTCGCGAAGCCGCTGATTCCGTGCGCGCCGTGTGCGGCCCTGCTGACCCATTCCCTAAGACCTGTGACAGTGCGCACGCCTTGAGTGTAGCTTCCGATACCAAACAGCAACATCGTGACAACCGTGATTGTTGCCCCTGTCTGAAGAGCAAATCTGATCCGCTGCTTGTTGAAGCCGTGCAAGATCATTGGAGCGGCTATCGCCGCCGGAATCGCAAAGATGTAGGTGAACCACACCGCAAGGGCACCGGCTAGCGATAGGCCGGCGAGAATGGAGCGCTTCACGCTTCGCGGATCATCGTTGCGCGTCACCTGTATGTGAATGGCGAGAAGCAGAAGCGACATGCCCGGAATGTAAGAGCTGCCTGACTGTGTTAGGTCGAGGAAGGCCAGCGATACAATGAGCGCAAGAGTAGCAAGATTTGCGGCCCACTCGCGCCTGGTTATGTGAGACGTAAGCGAGCGCATCAGCAAGACGCTCATCAACCCCGCGAGCCAGTTGATAATAATCAGCGTCAGCGTGACGTTGAGCGTCGGCGCCTGTCCCACAAAAAGGCGCGTCAGCGGCATCATCAGTTCAGAAGCAAGCCAGCCAAGCAGATACCAGCCGAAGTGACCAAAGTCGCTGAAGTCACGCCGAACGATGTAGTCTGCATAGCCGATCGTGTCGCCCATGAAGAACGGGGCAGTAACCAGAGTGGCCAAAACGTACGTGCCCGCCACAAGCCCGTACCGGCGCGCCGGTAGTTTCCACGAACCCCGCTCGGCTTCTTTCTGTTCTATGGCTTCGTTCGATGGTTTCACTGTCTTCAAACCTGCATCGCCGCCGTGTGAGCCGGCCCGATTCTCGGTTGACGCGCGACGCGGCATTCTTGTACCGGCACTTCCTCGGCATCAAAAAAGCAGCGCTGCCAGATTTCAAAATTGATCAAAGCCCACAGCCGCTCCGAGTGGTTCTCACCGCGGTAGTGCCGCATGACTATCTCATTCACAAATTCGGGATTGAAGATGCCGCGCTCCTTCGCCCGATTGCTCAGCAAGTATTCGTCAACCAACCCCTTGAACGACCCGCGAAGCCACGCACCGACCGGAACGGGAAATCCCATCTTTCGACGCGTCAAGATTTCCTTCGGCAATTTCTCTCGCATCGCCTTTCGCAGAACATATTTCGTCGTCAGGCCTCGCAGCTTCATATTCACCGGTAAGGCGCAGGCGAATTCGACTAGTTTGTGATCGAGGAACGGCACGCGGCTTTCAATTGAAGCAGCCATGCTCATCTGGTCCTGCTTCAT
>DATFWM010000721.1:0-3875 GCA_035259295.1 Blastocatellia bacterium
GAACAACGGCGCGGCTTCTTCCGAGGTCAAGGAGTCCGGCACCTTCAGCGAGTGAGTTGCCTTAGCTTTCATGAACTCGGCATAGCCGCCGTCGACTGTAGCGCCGGTGATCATCTGTGCCGCGCAGAGGTTCTCGCGACCTTCTTTGCACAGCTCGCATTCGCCGCAAGTCCAATGGGTCCACGCAACTCCAACCCGATCGCCGACGTCGAGGTGGCTGACGGCGTCGCCCTTTTCTACCACGCGGCCAACCACCTCGTGTCCTGGAATGAGTGGACGTTTGATGATTCGCAGCAGGTGAGTCCAATCACCTTCGGCGACGTGCAAATCGGAATGGCACACACCGCAGGCTTCGACTTTAATGAGAACTTCGTCAGAGCCAGGAGCCGGCATCTCTGTCTGTTCGATTTGAAGAGGCTGTTTGTATTCGCGAATGATGGCTGCTTTCATCGGTCGTCTCCGCTTTGAGAAATTGGCCGTATCCTACTACTAAAGAGCGCTGACCGCCAACGAGCGCGGCTTCTACCGAAACGATGATCGTCGTATAATGCCGCTGATTTTATCAGAGAGGCATTCTCGAATGTCAGAAGTTTCGAAGCCGGTTTTGTCCAGCAAGATCGCGGGCGGTCGCGTCGCGCGGTTCGCGTGGTCAGCGGAGGTCACTGGTTATCAGTGGATGGTCTTGTTGGTCGCGTGGCTCGGATGGGTCTTCGACGCGATGGACGGAACATTGTTCTCGCTGGTTCAGAAACCATCGATGACCGAGTTGATGGGACCGGGCGCGACCGACGCGACGATCGGCTTCTACAGCAGCGTCGTCTTTTCGGTGATGCTTGTCGGCTGGGCGCTTGGAGGAATCTGCTTTGGGATACTCGGAGACTACATCGGTCGCACCAAGGCGCTCACCTTGACGATCTTGATTTACTCGGTGTTCACGGGACTCTCGGCTGCGGCCGGCACGTGGTGGCAGTTGGCGGCGTTTCGCTTCATCACTGGATTAGGGCTGGGCGGGGAATGGGCTGCAGGAGCCGCTTTGGTGGCAGAGGTGTGGCCCGACCGCCTGCGAGCGAGCGCGGGGGCTGTGCTCCAATCGGCGGGCGCCGTGGGCTTCTTCTTCGCGGCCTTGATTACTCGCGCAGTGGACGTCGGTTCGTGGCGATATGTTTACCTCGTGGGAGCACTCCCGGCGGTGTTCGTGTTGTTCTTGCGGTTGATGGTGAAAGAGCCTGCGCGTTGGATCGAGGTTCGCGAAAAGCGACGGCTCGCCCGAGCCGAGGGGCACGCGGCTTCAGAGCTTGACACGTTCACGCTGAAGCAACTCTTCAGTCCTGAATTGCGCCGCGATACGGTCGTCGCGTCCTCGCTCGCGTTTGTAGTGTTGCTTGCGTTGTGGGGAGCCACTATGTGGATACCGTCCGTAGTCCGCGAAGCTGCCGGTCGTCAAGGATTCAACCTCGCCGACCAGAATCGTTATGCAACATACGGGGTGATGTTGCTGAACGGCGGAGCGCTGTTGGGCAACTTGTCGTTCGGGACGCTGGCTGACCGGCTAGGTCGCCGCTCGGCTTTCTTGTGCTACTTCGCCGTCGGTATTTTCGTGTTTCCGGTCACGTTCTTGATGACGCGCGGCATCGGTCAAATGTTCTGGCTGCTTCCGCTGGTTGGATTCATAACGCTCGGCGCCACGAGCGGGTTTCCAATCTATCTGCCCGAATTGTTCCCGACGCGCGTGCGAACCACAGGCGTCGGCTTCTGCTATAACCTGGGCCGAACCGTGACCGCCGGCGGCGTGCTGATCACGGGAACGCTTGTTGGGTTGTTCGGTTCATACGCCAAGGCTGCAAGCGCGGTCAGTCTAATCTACGTACTCGGAATTTTTCTTTTGATTTTCGCTCGCGAGACTCGAGGACAGCGATTAACATAGAGGAACTATGAACAACAGAATCCTTTCATCCTCGCTGGCAATTGTGATATCGGCATCTCTACCTCTTGCCGTCCACGCGCAACAGGACAAAAAGAAGGCGACGGCTAACCTCATCAACTCACTCAAGTCGGCGCGGGTGATCGAGTTGAATTTCATGTGGGACAGCAAGTCGCCGATCCTGAGCTTGAATCCGCCCTTTGCCATCGGTCTGCATTCCTCTCACAAGCAGACCGCCGGCATGATTCCGGGTGGCATCGCTTACGCTGAAGACATGATGTTTTTCAGCGGGCAGCACGGAGCGCCAACAATCGACGCGCTGGGTCACATTTCGGATAACGGGAAACTCTTCGGCGGGTTGGACGCCGTGGCCAACGAAGGTCCATCCGGGCTGCTGGCGCTGGGAATCGAGGTATATCCGAAGGACAAGCTGGTAAATCGAGCGGTGCTGCTGGACGTCGCCCGCTTCAAGAAAGTGGACGCGCTCGCAGCCGGTCAGGAGATAACAGTAGAGGACCTCGAAGCCACAGCAAAAGCCGAGGGGGTCGAGATTCAGCCGGGAGATTCAGTGCTGATCAGAACCGGTTACGGCAAGTTCTTCGAAGCAGATCGCGCGCGCTACTCAGGCTTCAGGCCGGGCCCCGGCGAAAGCGCCGCGCGATGGCTTGCCGGCAAGAGGATCTTCCTTACCGGCGACGATCAGATGAGCTACGAAGTGGTCCCGGAGAAGGGAACGGTTTTCCCCTGCCATCGAATCCTTATTGCCGACAGCGGAATCTATTTAGTCGAGAACTTGAACCTCGAACAGCTGTCGAAGGTGCTTGCCGAGCAGAGAGTCTACGAATTCGCCCTCGTCCTGAACCCGCCGAGATTGCGCGGAGCGACAGGCGCGCCACTCAATGCTTTCGCTATAATACCCCAGTGAGCATGTAAGGGCGGCCCTCCGTGGCCGCCCCCCGGTAATCTTAAATCCGTTCTGGCTTGCGCAGAGAGGGACGGCCACGGAGGGCCGCCCTTACAAGGTTGATATGAAGATCAACATCATCGGTGGCGGACCCTCCGGTCTGTACTTCGCAATACTAATGAAGCGGCTCAACCGCGCCCACGACATCACTGTCGTCGAACGCGATGCGCCCGACGACACCTTCGGGTGGGGCATAGTATTTTCCGATCAGACATTTTCTTATCTGCAAGAAAACGATCCGGTGTCATTCAAGAAAGTCACCAACGCTTGTCAGCGATGGGACAACGTCGATGTAATTCACAAGGACCAGAAGGTTACCATCCGCGGGAACAATTTCTCGGGCATCTCGCGGCTGGCTTTCCTTAACATCCTTCACAAGCGATGTCTGGATCTCGGAGTCGATCTTCGATTCAACACGAACGTCACCAACGTCAATGAGTTTGCTGAGTGCGATCTGCTGGTCGGCGCGGACGGAGCGAACAGCCTGGTGCGCCAGACTTTCCGCGATGCATTCAAGCCAACCGTGGAACTCGGTAAGAATAAATACATCTGGGTAGGCACTCGTCACTTGTTTCAGGGTCTGACGCTTATCTTTCGGAAGCATGAAGCGGGCCTGTTCATCGCGCACGCGTACAAGTTCGACGAGTCGACCAGCACGTTCATCGTCGAGTGCAGCGAGGCAACGTGGCGAAACGCGCGCTTCGATTGGAAGACTGATCCTGAAACGCTTCAATACCTGGCCGAGGTGTTCAAGAGCGATCTCGGCGGGCGCAGGCTGTTAGGCAACGACTTCGTCCGGTGGTTGAACTTCCCGCTGGTCAGCAACCAGCGATGGCATCACAAGAACGTGGTATTGCTCGGTGATGCGTCGCACACAGCGCATTTCTCGATCGGCTCGGGTACAAAGCTTGCCCTGGAAGATGCGATTTCGCTGGCGAAGTGCTTCAAAGGGAAAACGGATGTCGAAACCGCGCTGGAAGAGTTTCAGCG
>DATFWM010000722.1:0-9037 GCA_035259295.1 Blastocatellia bacterium
AGTTAAAATTACCGGCGAGTTCTGGGCGCAGACGACCGAGGGCGACGGTAACTTCAACATGTTCAAGTTCCTGGAGCGGGAAGGCGCACAGGTGCTGGTTGAGCCGATCGGGACCTGGATCATGTACATGATTCATCAGGCCAAGCAGGCAAAACGTGACCGCCAGGGTGTGACCGACGAGGAGGCCATGCCTTCAGCTTGGCGAATTGACAAGCGATTGCGGAACGACCTTAAAGTTCGCAAGTCGGGCGCGCAGCTTACGCTTGCTGAAGCGATCTTCAAACGCGAATGGAACCGCCTGCGTGAAGCGCTGAACGACATTCCGCACGGCCTGACCGATCAGTATGAGCTGCAGCGACTGGGACACCCGTTTTACAACTCGCGCGCGGGCGGCGGCGAAGGTCACCTCGAGGTCGCGAAGAATATTTACTACTCGAACAAGGACCTCGCGCATATGGTGCTTTCGCTCAAGCCGTTTGGGTGCATGCCTTCGACGCAATCCGATGGCGCACAGTCGGCGGTGGTGAATCTGTACAAAGACATGATCTATCTACCGGTTGAAACTTCTGGCGAGGGTGAGATCAACGCGCACAGCCGGGTTCAGATGGCGCTGGGCGAAGCCAAGGTGAAAGCCAAGCAGGAGATGGCGCGAGTGCTCGAGGAGACGGGACTCACTCTCGATCAGGTGCGCGAGTACGCCGCCGACCATCCTGAGCTTGAGAGCGGGCTTTACAAAGTGCCGCATACGAAAGGCGTAATCGGAACCGCGGCAAGCTTCGTCAAACACGTCTCTGAGCGGATTAAGAAGGAAGGCCGCGAGCGAGTTTCGAGCTACGCCGCCGACTAGTCATCGGTCAGATAGGTCCCAGGAACGAGGAGATTATGAGCTACGAAAAGCTGTACATCGGTCTCGATGTTGGTTCCACGACCGTAAAGGCCGTGGTGGTCGATCCGGTTAGCGACGAAATTCTGTGGCAGGACTATCAGCGGCACGATACCAAGCAGCCAGAGAAGTGTCTTGAGTTCCTGAAGCGAATCGAATCGGAATTCCCGCTGCCACACGAGAACGTCCGCATCTTCATTACCGGCTCGGGAGGCGGTGGCGTCGCCACGCTGATAGGCGCCAAGTTCGTTCAGGAAGTCAATGCCGTGTCACTGGCTGTCGAGAAACTCTACCCTGAAGCCGGATCGGTAGTCGAACTCGGCGGTCAGGACGCGAAGATAATCATCTTCAAAGAAGACCCCGAGACCGGGAAGAAGAAAAAGATCCCGTCGATGAACGACAAGTGCGCGGGCGGAACAGGCGCCGTAATCGATAAGATCAACGCGAAGCTGCGCATCCCGGCAGATGAGCTCTGCCAGATGGGTTACGAGGGGTTGAAACTGCATCCAGTCGCGGGTAAATGCGGCGTGTTCGCCGAAACCGACATTAACTCGCTTCAGAAAATGGGCGTACCTCCAAATGAGCTGATGGCTTCGCTGTTTGAAGCAATCATCGGTCAGAACCTGGCGGTGCTCACGCGCGGAAACACTCTGCGCCCGCACGTGCTGCTGCTCGGTGGACCGAACACGTACATTCGCGGGATGGTGGAAGGCTGGAAGCACAACATCCCGAAAGTCTGGGAGGAGCGCAACTATCCGCTGCCCGAGGGCGCAGAGCCGAAAGAGCTGATCAAGGTCCCGCAAAACGCGCAATACTTTGCGGCGCTTGGGGCGGTAGAGTTCGGCAAGTCTGAAGAAGACAACGTCGGCGTGTATCGAGGCTATGGGGATCTGGAATACTACATCAACTTTGGCCGTCTCGAAGAGAAGAAGAAAGCCGGAGGCAAGGGTCTCTCGGAAAACGAAGACGAGCTTGCGGCGTTCAAGGAACGCTACAAGCACAAGAAGTTCACGCCCGCGAAGTTTCAACCGGGACAGGTTGTTGAGGGGTTCATCGGGCTCGACGGCGGCTCGACTTCAACCAAAGCAGTGCTGATCGACAAGGACCGCAACGTGCTCGTGAAGACTTATCAACTGTCGAAGGGCAATCCGATCGAAGACACAAAAGAAGTTTTCGACAAGCTCGAGAAACAGGTCTCGGATCAAGGCGCGTTTCTCAACGTGCTCGGCGTCGGCACGACGGGCTACGCAAAGGACATATTGAAGGACACGCTGGCTGCGGACGTGGCACTGGTCGAAACAGTGGCCCACACCGAGTCGGCGCTGCAGTTTTACAAAGAAGTAGACGTGATCGTCGACGTAGGTGGGCAAGACATCAAGCTGATAATCTTGAAGAACCGCCAGGTCAAAGACTTCAAGCTCAACACCCAGTGCTCGGCGGGCAACGGTTACTTTTTGCAATCGACCGCTGAGGGATTCGGCATGAAGGTCGAAGATTATGCGGACATCGCGTTCAGCGCGCAAGCGATGCCGACCTTCGGGTACGGCTGCGCCGTGTTTATGCAATCGGACATCGTTGACTTTCAGCGACAAGGTTGGAAGCCCGAAGAGATCATGGCGGGACTTGCCGCTGTGCTGCCGAAGAATATCTGGCTTTACGTTTCGCAGATTCCAAACATCGCCGGACTCGGCCAGAGTTTTGTGTTGCAGGGCGGAACGCAGCACAACCTCGCGGCGGTTAAGTCGCAGGTCGACTTCATCGAGTCGCGGTTCAAAGGCAAGAGTGTTCAGCCGCGCATCATCGTTCACGAGCACTGCGGAGAATCGGGCGCGATCGGCGCCGCCATCGAAGCGGTGCGCCTGTGGGAGAACGATTTACGCACCACATTCATCGGGCTCGACCGCGTTCAGGAGATCAGCTACGTCACTCATCGCAACGAGGACACACGCTGTTACTTCTGCAAGAACAAATGCTTGCGCACTTTCATCGACGTGAAAGTGTCGGACGGTTTGGTGGAGATCGAGCCTCCTCGCAAATCAAAAATCCCGATCCTACCGGGCGTGAAGCGTTTGATCGTCGGCAACTCCTGCGAGAAGGGCCTGGTCGAAGACATCAACGACATGAAGGTGATCAAGAAAGGGCTGGATTCGGTCAAGGCTGCCAATCCGAACTTCGTAGAGATTTCGGCGAAGGCAGTGTGGCGAAGCTACAATCCGCAGAAAGTGGTCGATCCGCCGCACAAGTACTCGATTACCAAAGCACAGAAGCAGCGGAACGAGCTTGTGAAAAAGCGCGAGACCTTGCGAATAGGAATCCCTCGCGCGCTGAATCAGTATTCGGTCAACCCGCTGTTCTCGGCTTACTTCGAGAGTCTCGGGCTTGGACCACGTAATCTCGTGTACTCAGACTTCACGACCGAGCAACTCTATAAAGAAGGCGCGAAGCGCGGAGCGATCGATCCGTGCTTCCCGTCGAAGGTTGGAATTCCGCACGTGCACAATCTGCTGTACGTGCATCACAAGAAGAAACCGCTCGACGTGATTTTCTTCCCGATGATCGACGCGCTGACGACTGACCTTGTGAACACACAAAGCGCGCGCGCGTGCCCGACCGTTACCGCGACGCCGGAAGCCGTCAAAGCTGCGTTCATCAAGGAGGGCGATCTGTTTTCGCAGATGGGCATCGAGTACTTGAACCCGATCGCCAATGTCGATGAGCCGCGACTCTTGGAGAAGCAGATGTTCGAGACGTTCAAAGATATTCTCGGACTCACGCAGCAAGAGAACCATCGCGCGATTGAAGAAGGCTACAAGGCGCTGGACACGTTTTACAACGTGACGCTTCGGGGCGCGGCGCGCGACGCGTTGAATCAACTAGAAGCGGAAGATCGTTTGGGAGTGGTCGTCCTCAGCAGGCCGTATCACAACGATCCGGGAATCAATCACGAGATACTGGAAGAGTTCCAGAAGCTGGGCTATCCGGTGTTCACGATGGATTCGCTGCCGATCGATGACGACATTCTGTGGCGACTGTTCGGCGACGAGGTGCGAGCGGGGATCATCTCGCATCCGATGGACATTCAGGATGTGTGGAAGAATTCTTACTCGGAGAACACTAGCCGCAAGATATGGGCGGCGAAGTACACGGCGAGACATCCGAACCTCGTTGCGCTCGAGCTGTCGTCGTTCAAGTGCGGGCACGACGCGCCGATATACACGGTTGTTGAGGAGGTCGTGCAGAACTCGGGCACCCCGTACTTCTGCTTCAAGGACATCGACGAGAACAAGCCGACCGGTTCGATAAAGATCCGAGTCGAGACGATCGGCTACTTCCTCAAGCGCTACCGCGAGGACATGGTGAAGAACAAAGGCAAGTTGCGGACGCTTGAAGAGAAACTTGCCGATTACGAGCGCTTGTTGCGCGCACAGCTTGAGGCTGAAGAGAGAGCGCAGAGCGGGTTCTCGATTCCGCTGCCCGTGCTTTCAAACAACGTCACATTCGGGCAAGGCATGGGAGTGAGCGGCGATTAGCAGTATGCGCAATTCGGACAAGATAATGTTCGAGGTTTATCGTGAAGCAAGCTACAATCGACGATATAAGGTTGTTTACTTCACGGAGTTGAACGAGCACAACAAGGAGTTCGAGATCAACCGGGCAATGGCCGGCGATCACTTCTTCGACGGGTTCCTGAGGGATGCAACGAAGGAGGGAGCAAAGGCTATCATCGATCGAACTCTGGAGAGGTTGAACGAGGGAGAACAGGTCAGGCCGGAGGAGCTGGAACGAGAGCTCACCGGATATCTGGCGTGATCTTTGACCATGACTGGTGCGCGCAAAAGCTGGCTCCGCGATCTGGTCGAGTTTGCGCTCGATCACGACGTGAACCGCGAGATCGAAGGTCAGCGGCGACTGATCGAGGAGAATCCCGGCTCCGCCGTGGCGCATTTCAATCTGGCGGTGCTTTATTACAGCCAGAGGCGAGTGGGCGAAGCGATAGCGGAGTACGAAGTTTCAATTAAGTGCGACCCGACGCTCGGGCGCGCGTATCGAAAGCTTGGCGAGGTCTACATTAACATCGGAGACTACGAACGGGCGCGCCAGTACGCACAGGAGGCAGCCGCGCTCGGTGACAAAACGCTCCAAGAAATGTTTGAGCGTTATCCTGAAATAGGCACGCTTCAACAACAATCGGTTCGCGAACGCATGATGCTGGAAACTTCGATGACCGATCAGGAGAGGACGCAATGTACAAACCAGTAAAGTACGTAGAGAAGGGGTTGACTTATGTGGCCCGCGGAGTCTGGTTTTTCTTCGAAAGGCTCAATCGCATCAGGCCGAACCCTTCTTTTACCCCAAGGTGGTCCGATAAGCCGCTTCAGAAATCCTATCAGAAGACCAAGCCGCCGCTGGGCTGGCCGCGCGAGACCGATTCGCTTTGCCCGCGATGCGTGCCCGAGATTCGCAAGAAAATACTCGACGGCGAACTGCCGGTCGACATCCTTCGCAACCAGAAGGTCGGCGAAATCAAGGCGCAAATCATAGAGCGCGACGGCAAGATTCTGATGGTGAAGGACTGTCCCGAGCACGGCCACTTCGAAGACGTGATGTCGATCGACACTGCGTTCTTCAAGCACCTGGAAGAGACCTTTCCCGGACGCGATTTGCCGGCGCACAACGACGAAGGACTGCACAATCACGGCAGCAGCACGGTCAAGCACGGTCGGGGGTCGGTGCTAACGATCGACCTGACCAATCGCTGCAACATGATGTGCGATCCTTGTTTTATGGACGCCAACCAGGTTGGGTTCGTTCACGAGTTGAGCTGGGAAGACATCAAGACTTTGCTGGATAACGCGATTTCTATCAAACCGCGCCGCCAAATGTCGGTGCAGTTCTCTGGCGGCGAGCCGACCCTCTCCCCTTACTTCCTCGACGCGATTCGATACTCGCGCAAGGTCGGTTACAACAGTGTTCAGGCCGCTACGAACGGGATCGAGTTCGCCAAGAGTTTCGAGTTTTGCAAGCAGGCAGCGGAAGCGGGGCTTCGTTACGCCTATCTTCAGTTCGACGGGATCGGCAATGCGGCCAACGAACATCGCAAAGTCGGCAATCTGTTCGACGTGAAGCTGCGCGCGATTGAGAACCTGCACAACGCCGGCGTTGAGATTGTCCCGGTCACTACGATCTTGAACGGAATCAATAACGAGCAGGTAGGGCGGATAATCCAGTTCGCTCTCGACAATCCGAAAAAGATCGCGTTCTGCTCGTTCCAGCCAGTGTCGTTCACGGGGCGCGACGAAGCGATTACCGACGAACGCCGGCACGCGCAGCGCTACACGTTGTCGCATCTTGCGCACGACGTGAAGAATCAAACCGGACTGGGCGAGCCGACCCGGGACTGGTTTCCGATCTCGTTCATAGGCACCTTCTCGGATTGGGGTGACCTGGTCAAAGGACCCGACAACGATTGGGGTCAATTCAAATGCGGCTGCCATCCTAACTGCGGAGTCGGCATGGCTGTGATGGTCGACAAAGAGACAAAGGAATCCGCGCCGGTTACCGCATTTCTGAAGGGCGAGCAGCTTGCAGCAGACGTCGCGAAGATAAACGATGCGGCGCGCGGAAAGTGGCTGTCGATTTTCGGGATGGCGCTTGCGTTGATGAAGAACTACGATCCGTTCAAGGCGCCGACTCACTTCAGGATCTTCGACTTGTTGAAGAAGTTCGATAAGACCTGGGGTGCGACTGGCCGCAACTACGGCAAGGTGTCCGGCGACCGCACGATGAAAGACATTCAGAAGCGGCGACAGGACCGCTGGCTCTTTCTGTTCATCGCTGGAATGTGGTTCCAGGATCTTTTCAACTACGACTTCCGCCGAACCGAGCAGTGCATCATTCCTTACGCGACCCAGGAAGGCGAAATCAGCTTCTGCGCCTACAACACGGGCATCGGCTGGCGCAACATCGTCGAGAAAATGCACATGACCGCGACGCTCACCAGATGGTACGAGGAGCATGGGCGGCACGAGATTTTCGCAGGCGGCAAGGAGGTCGGGCTAAACAGTGCGGACCATTCACTCGTGCTGAAAGAGGAGATCATCACAAAAGACGTTCAGCACGATCTGGATGAGTTGGGCATCGCAAAGACCGCCCGTGAAGAAAAGCAACGGGCGCGAGCTCAAAGGCTCCGGCAGCAGCAAGAGGATGAGAGAATGGCGAAGCTCTATCGCCAGCACATTTTGAAGGAGCCGGCGACGCCCGACACGCAACTGGTCCAGATCCAACTGGGCAGCGCTTCTAAACGCAGCGAAGAGGTTGTGAGCGCCGGCGATTAGACCGCCTTCCCTTTTCCGGTTACTTATGCGGTTCGCCGACCAGGGGCGCTCACAGGGCGCCCCTAACAGTTTTTAGTCAGCAATGGAGCTTCTTCCTCTAGCAGTCTACTGTCCCAGTTGCAAATCGAGCGACGTAACCTACAGTTGCCATCCGGACTGCTGCTTCAATCACGTGTGCGGATCTTGCCTCAGCAGCTTCGAGTTGTTCACTGAAGACGCAGGGTCGACTTTGAGTAACGTAACCGTCAAGTGCGACAGACAAGACTCCTGCGCGCCGACTGTTGCTTGTGCTCGATGCGAAGGATTGAATGTTTATGCCGTGAAGGGCGAGGAAGCGGACAGACTCATCTGCGCATCCTGCGGAGCTGAATTGCGGCTGAGAGTCTCGTGAGTTTGGAAATGAACGTCGACGACCTGTTTCAAGCTTATGAAGCTCATATTGCGGGTGTGGACGGCGAGTTTCGTCGCGTGTTTCAGAAATTCGCCCATCGAATGCAGTGTCGCCGCGGCTGCTCGATGTGTTGCAGTCAGATGTTTTCAATTTCGCTCATCGAAGCCGCTTACATATCGCGCGCGATTAAAGCGCTCCCCGATGAGGAGCGCGAGCGATTGCGTTCGTCCGCACGCGGGTACGTGGCACGCGCAAGGGCGCTCACGTCGGGCGAAGAGGATCAGGAAGATGAAGGAATCACTCCGAAGCCCGGGGCGAGACTTCCGTGCCCGGCGCTGAAAGGTGATGCATGCTCCATCTACGACGCGCGACCGATCATATGTCGCAAATGGGGAATACCGCTATTCAATCCGAAAAAGCCCTTGGAAATTCAAGCGTGCCACTTGAATTTCCAGCCTGGCGAAGAGATCGATATGGACGGGCTGATCGAGCCGCAGGTAGCACTACTCGAAGAGTGGGTTGAACTGAAGCGGCGCGCGGGACGCGATCTTAATCATCCGAAGATGACCGCTACTATCGCCGAAGCTATACTCGAAGATTACGAGCAAATACTTGAAGATCACACAGCAGGGAAGTAAGCAGCGATGGAACTGAAACTGTTAGAACTGAGAAGGTACGCAATCGACAATCGGGTCGAGATCCGATTTGGCGACCCCGACGGGGAACGTGAGTGCGCGATTAACAACCGGGGCCAAGTTAAGATACCTAACGACGACAGGGAGTTTCGCATCGAGGAGGTTTTGTCCACTGCGGAACGGTTCGAAATTGTCGAAGGCGGCAAGTCGCGACAACTCAACCGCGGCGAAATGGCGGAGGTGGTGGCGGAGACGTTCAAGAACCGCGGATTCGCAGGGTCGGTCAAAGAAGAAGAATAGATCAGGCGGCCTGTTTGTTATCCAGCGTCTCTATCACGCAGTCTCGATTGAGGAGCCCAAGACCCGAATGATCAAGGTGATCTTAGCGATCCTATTGCTGCTGGTAATCGCCATTGCTTTGCTTGCTGTGGTGATGATGCAGCTGGTGAAGTCTCGGCATAGTGAAAGGAACGTTCCCACAAAGCCCGACATTGAAGCCATCGCGGCAACCAGCTCGAAGCTGGGAACGTGTTCAAAGTGCGGTGAGCGGCGGGTGATTGTGAGCGATAGCGAGGGAATGTGTGCGTATTGTTACAGTTCGCTGAGGACCAAGTCGATATAGGTACAGTTCTTAGTTCGATTCTTCTTGACTAAACATAGCCAAACAAATATGATGGTGCGGTGCGCTGGGTCGTCTAATCGACAAGCCCCCTTGAACATTCAGTAGCCCCCTTGCTGAATGTTCCTTTCCCCAACGCACCGCCAAAACAGTGCCGCTTTATGGCAGGAACAT
>DATFWM010000723.1:0-6253 GCA_035259295.1 Blastocatellia bacterium
AACAATGCAGGCATAGCCGGCCCGACCGCGCTTGTCCCCAGGGTTAGCCTCAAAGAATGGGAGCACACGATTTCGGTCAACCTGACCGGCGCGTTTCTTTGCGCCAAGTACGCCCTGCCTCACATGTTCAAGCGACCGGCCGGCTGCATCATTAATATAACCTCGATCGCGGGGCTGCAGGCTTATGCCTTCCGCAGTCCGTATTGCGCTTCTAAGTGGGGAATGATCGGGTTGACTCAGACACTGGCTGAAGAGTGCGGTCGTTACAACATCACCGTGAACGCCATTGCGCCCGGTCCCGTTCGCGGCCCGCGGATCGAGCGAGTGATTCGCGACCGAGCCAAGGAGTTGAATCTTTCATTCGAGGAAATGGAGCGCCAATACGTCGAGCCGACCGCGCTCAAGCGAATGGTTGACGAAGAGGAGATTGGGGCAATGGCCGTGTTCCTTGCCTCGGAGGAAGGCCGCAATATCACGGGCGAGACGCTGAACATATCGGCAGGCTACCGGCTGTCGTGATGCCTGCTCTGGACCGGTGTGACGCACGGGAATTTACTGCTGCCATCATCCCACAAGAGCGAGCGGTCCGCTCTTCCCTGTTGATGAATACCCGGTTGGCACCAGCTGCGAACGCCAGGGTGTTTGCGTCCCGTCGATAAATGCTTCGTTCTGACGAGTCATCTGCAAAGCAGCCAACAGCAGCTCATCAATGGACTGACCATCAGAAGGGTATTCAGCAACGCCAAACCGTAATCCGACATGGGCGTATTGCTTCGGTCTCACCTCCAAGCGTAAGGAGCCAATGTTTCCCTGCGCCTCCCGGCCAAGATCGGTTGCCTGAACTTGAGGGAAGTCTTTGAGCAGATAGATGAACTCATCGCCAGCTATGCGACCAAGCATTCCCTCTTCACCAACTGTGCCTCGCAACCTTCGAGCAACTTCGGCCAACATTCTATCGCCCGCCTGATAGCCACAAGTCTCATTGACCGCTCGAAGCCCGGCGATGTTGAAGCAGATGACGGACAACGTACCGCCGCTTCTCTTCGCCTCTGCCAATTCGTTGTCGAATCGCGCGTATAGGGCGCGTCCGTTTGGAAGCCCGGTCAATGCGTCGGTTTGAGCACTGACCTTGGTCTGTTCGTGCAGCATAGCATGCTGCAACGCGGTCGAGGCGAGCCGGGAGACGGATTCAAGCAAATGCAGATGATCGCTGCTGTACGCGTCGAGCTCGCTTGCGTAGATTGCGAGCGCCCCGATTGTCTGCTCACCATCGGTCAATGGATATACGGCGGCGGTGCTATAGCGGGTCTCATTCTCCGCGAGAAACTCGTGCAGGTCGAGCATTGGATCAGTGTTGCTCATCGGCCGCCCGTTGATAACCACCCAACCGGCTATCCCGCGACCGGCGGCGAGGGTGCGATTCCGAATTTTTTCGGCGTTCCGACCAAAGGCATAAGCGGCGACCGACGAATCGTCTGCCTGTCGCAAATACACCACACAGGTCGTGAACGGCACCATTCGCTCGATGCGGTTAACCGTGAGAGTCACGATGTCTTGCGCGTCCAGACTCGCGCTGAAGGTTTGCGCCATCTCGTATAGCGCAGCCACTTCCGAATGTGCCGCATGAATCTGCTTGACGTAATTGAGCGTGACATCAGTCTGTGCCAAGCCCGCTCCGGGAACAGCGCTGAGCGCGCTCTCTGACAGGCCGGCCTGGGTTGTCGGCGTAAGCAAGGGCTCGTGGCTGGCTTTGTGTGCCGCGATCTCTTGCTCATATGTTGACAGGTTGTTCAGGAAGGCTTCAACAACATTGGGGTCAAACTGGTTGCCCGCATTCTCGCTCAGGAACCCGCACGCCTGCTCGCGGCTCATGCCCTTGCGATACTGGCGATCTTCGCGAACAGCGTCGAAGCAATCCGCAACCGTGAGAATACGAGCGGTCAACGGGATCTGGTCTCCCTTGAGTCCATCGGGATAACCGCGACCATCCCAACGTTCGTGGTGGTGCCTCACAATGGGCACGACCGGATAAGGGAAGTTGACACGTTCCAAGATCTGCGCGCCGACAACAGTGTGAATCTTCATCTTCTCAAACTCGGCGGCTGTGAGCTTGCCAGGTTTGTTCAGGATGTAGTCGGGAACTGCAATCTTTCCCACGTCGTGCAGAAGCGCTCCGGCTTTCAGCGCCTCAATCTCAAGCTCGCTCAAGCCAAAGTGGTGAGCGAGTCCGGCAGCATAAACCTGAACCCGATAGACGTGATCGTGAGTTATCTCGTCCTTCGCATCGATTGCGGTTGCCAGCGCTTCGACTGTAGCCAAATGAAGCCGGCTGATCCGCTCAGTAGCTTTGGCGCGCTCGTCGGATTGCTTAAAATAAAAGTGGCAGGTCGCGTAGACGATCGCAACAAGTGGCCCCGCTGCGAGCAACAATGCTGCGCCGTATTGAATCACTCCCAGGTAGATAAGCCCCGCGGCTGACGCGCTGGCCACGTAAGTCAAGCTTGTCCACGAATACCTCGACGACCAGACCGCCAAAGGACTCGTGCCGTTTTTCAAGGAATGGAGCGTTGCCAGCAGCGATGAGTTTAGAGCGAAGTAGATGACTGAGAACAGAAGCAGGGCAGCCAGCAACGTCGCGTGTGTGAGCAACTGCGCCTCATTCAACCAGCCGAGCGACTTCTGGAACAGGTTTGTCGAAAGAAACAGCGCAATGGACATCAAAGCTGGACCCCCGATCCGACTGGTCCATCGTCGAGACGTTCGGCAAGAAGCAACAAATGCATCACCCACCGCGATTAGTGTTGCGGGAGCGGCGCCCAGCCATAGCGCCGTCAAGAAGATGAAGACATCGTTTGGAGTGATCGAAACCTGAGTTGACGGAACGCGAATCGGATACAAGCCCGCGAAATAAGCGACTGCTGACAACGCCAACACCGAAAGCATCTGATTCCGATTGAGGCGCAACACGCCGGCGACCGCCCAGCAAAGCGCAAAAGCGCCCGCCACGGTTGCAGCCCACCAGTATGCGCGAGCGCCCCGGCTGTAATCTGACATATCAATAGAGCTCATGGTTCACCAAGGCCGACTGATTCGCTGAGTGTCATCCCTTCGCTCAACGTCATCCCTTCACTCAGCGTCATGCCTTCACTGAGCGTCATTCCCTCGCTGAGCGTCATTCCCTCGCTTAACGTCATGCCTTCGCCGACCGCAACCCCGTCGCCGAGGACAACTCCTTCACTTAACGTCATCCCCTGAGACAGCGTCACCCCCTGACCTGACCAAATGCTAGCGCTGAGCCCGACACCGATCGCGAATACTCCCGACGAGCCGGCGAGCACGTCCGCCTCGATCACACGGGAGCTTATTAACTGTATATTGGTAACCTGAGTTCCGTTGACCGTAACGTTATTGCGCACCCAAACCAACGCAGGATTGTAGATCGCCTGATAACGCTTGAAGAGATCGGCGCCCGCGAGAATGTGCGAGCCGCCTGCCAGGATATAGCCGCCCCACCGAAACGTCTGACCGCTGAGCGTCGAGCTTTGAGCGGGCATCGTCGCCCCTGAGCGCAGAAGAGTATCGCCAACTTTTATCGAGCCGCGGTCGACCGCAGTAGAAATATCAGCGCGCAGCGCCCCCGCCAGGCGTACCGCCCCTTCGATGTTCAACAGCCCGGCCCCTTGTTGAACGATGTTCGCGCCGGTAATCTGCCCCGCGGTGTACTGTAGAATAGCCTTGATCAGCGGAGGCGTGAGGCCTGGGTTCTTCTGTAACAGCAACGCCGCCGCGCCAGCGACCGTCGGCGACGCAATCGACGTCCCGCTCAACTGCATGAATGCGGTCGCTCCCGTGCCACTGTCGTGTAGCTGAGGATAGTGGCTCACCAGCCAGCAGCCCTTCGATTCAGCGGCGATTATTCGATTGCCGGGCGCTGCCAGATCAGGCTTGAGCAGGTTGTCGTAATGCTTGACGCCTGATGAATCAGTCGAGTATCCGCGCGTCGGGCCGCGTGAGCTGAAATAGGTTATCGTTTCATCAATGCGTGAATCTGTTTGATGAGTGTTGGCCGCAGCTACTGTGATGACCGTCGGATCGTTGCCCGGCGCGGTAATGCTGCCATATCGCTCCAGTCCGTCGACTGTCTGCCCATAATTGCCGGCGGCTGCTACTACCGTGATTCCCGAGGCAACTGCGCGGCGCACAGCGCGGCACAAAGGATCGGTCAAATAGGACTCAGTCGAGGCCGCTCCGAGGCTCAGGTTCATCACTTTGATGTTGTAAGGAGCGCTGTTGTTGATGACCCAATCGATGCCTGCAATCACGTCGCTAGTTTGACCCAGCCCGCGCCCGTCCAGAACCTTCACGTCAATCAAGTTCGCGTTGGGCGCAATGCCATCAAATCCCCGTGAGGCATTTGTTCCGATCGAGCGCCCGGCCGCTGCGCCTGCCACATGTGAACCGTGCCCGTAGCCATCTTTATTGCCGCTAAGGAGCGGAAGGGTTATCCCAAGCTGGGTCTCAAAGTGAAGCAGGTTTGTGTTGCTTGAAACTATGTCGGTAGCCCCAATCACGCGCGAGAGGATTAACGAATCGTAGAAGTCGCTGTGACTAACCATGATCCCGGAGTCGAGGATGGCAATGCCGACGCCGCTGCCATCCAGCCCGGTGAACGTTCTTGTGATTGAATTGTAGGTTCGTTGAAGGTCCGCGCCGGTGGCGGTTTCAAGATGACTCGCGCTCTGCTGACTCAGATGATCAGCAGTTATGCGTTCTACATCCGCGCGAGCCGCAATATCGAGTACTCGCGGCTTGGGCAGCTCAGCCAGGATACCATTAATCGACGTGAACTGGCGCACAACTGATCCGCCGGCAGCGATGACCGCCGTCAGCAATTGAGTAGAGACTGGAGCAAACGTCTGAATCAACGTGCGGACAGTTTGCTTGGATGGGTCAGACCATACCGACGAATAGTTATTATCATTCAGCGCCAGTTGAAGCGCAGACGAGAGCTTGCTTGTTATAGACGCTTGATCGGCTTGTATCCGGGGAGGAGCTAACAACGTGCTCAGCAAGCCTAACGTGAGAAGCATCGTTAGGATCACACTAAGCATTCGGCACTTCATATTCAGACTCCTAATCACCAAATCCTCAACATTCGGGGCCGAGAGTCGAATGAGACTCGAAAAACCGGCAACGATGCTGGCGGGCTCCTAAGGGCAATCCTGATGCCCAGCAGGTTAAATAGCTGAAGCTGATCGCGAATCTGCACGCCAGCTCGGTCAATGCGCAATTTAACTGCAGTTTGAACACGAAAGAGTTTGGACTTCCTTTTCCAAGTATCCTCGCCAGGATAAGCTGAATTATCACGATTGAATGAAGAAGGTCGGTCAAAATGACAGGTTGCTCTGGGTCGCCTTGCTTGCGGACGATTGCTGCCGGCAGAAGCGGGTCGGATGACTGCGGCGCCGGCTCCGTGGTAAATTTCATCCTGAACTGACAGATTCCGAGAGCGGACGAACGATGCGCAATCCCGGAAGCCAGGAGTTGTTCCTAGGAACTGCTGAGGAGCTTGCAGACGTTGGCCGTGCTTTCTATGCACGCGGCTGGATGCTAGGCACCAGCGGCAACCTGAGCGCGGTTGTTAAACGCGAGCCGCTCGAGCTTGCGATCACCTCAAGCGGCGTCGAAAAGGACAAGCTTGCAGCCAAACATATCCTCGTCGTTGACGAAGCTGGCAACGTGATTGAGGGCGAAGGTCGTCCCTCCGCTGAAACGCTCTTGCACCTTTCGGTCGCGCGGCTTCGCGGAGCGGGCGCCGTGTTGCACACCCATTCGGTTTGGAGCAATATTCTTTCCGACGCGCACTGGGTCGACGGCGGCTTGAGCATTGAGCGTTACGAGATGCTCAAAGGACTGGAAGGCATCTCAACTCATGAACACCGCGAGTGGCTGCCGATCATTGAGAATTCACAGGACATGCTGGAGCTTTCGGGAGCTGTCACTCGCGCTCTGAATGAGCATCCGCAAACCCACGGATTTCTGCTGCGACGGCACGGGCTTTACACTTGGGGCAAGGACCTCCGCGAAGCCAAGCGGCATATCGAGATTTTGGAATTCTTGTTGGAGGTCTTGGGTCGAACTTATTGCGCGCGCAAGTGAGGGAAGAGACAATGGCTATTATCACAATCCCAGACAAAGATGAAACGCTTCGCGATCAGGGCGATGTCACAGCCTATCTTGCAGGCATCGGAAT
>DATFWM010000724.1:0-3745 GCA_035259295.1 Blastocatellia bacterium
CGAGCGGCGGCAGCGGCACATAACCCTCCTTGGGCCGAATGTGATAACCATGGCCGTTCGAGCCGCCGCGCTCGGTCGAAGTGTTCCAGGGCCCTTCCATCGAGTCCACCGAATAACCTGATGTGTGACCTTCGTTATGGAAAGAGACCTTGTCGAATATGAAGAACTCAGCTTCCGGTCCGAAATAAGCTACATCGCCGATGCTGGTGGATTTCAGATAGGCTTGGGCGCGCTGGGCCACGGCTCGCGGGTCGAGCCAGTAACCTTCTTTGCCGATCGGATCGAAGACGCTGGAGATCAAGCAAAGCGTCGCCGGTTTCATAAACGGATCGATCCAGTAACGAGAGGCGTCTGGGATCAGCAGCATGTCCGACTCGTTTATCGCCGCCCAGCCGCGCAAGCTGGAACCGTCAAACCCGACGCCGCTTTCAAACACATCGGGGCTAAACTCCTCGATTGGTACCGTGAGGTGATGCCATTGGCCGAGCAGGTCTGTGAACCTTACATCAACAAACTGGACCGCATTCTCAGCCGCGAACTTCAATGCCGCTTCTGCGCTCATAGTTCCTCCACTCCACTGAATAGCTAACTGTTAAATTGGTTTTGCAAAGCATCCGGCGATCAGTCTACCGATCAGAGGTCAGAGGTCGGCAATCAGAGAAGAATTCTTACCTCTGATTTCTGACCGTGACCTCTGATTGGCAGGCCGACCGCCGTCGCACTTACATCTTGTATCCGAAAGAGATGGATTTGTAAAATCTATTCTCTTTATGCTAAGTATAAAGACTGTTTATCCCCGTAAGAGGAATGAAATATGGAGTTATGGCAGCTAGAAGTGTTCCTGGCAGTCGCCGGGGAGAAGAGCTTTTCGCGCGCCGGCGAAAGGCTTAGACGCACCCAACCAGCTATAAGCTCGGCGATCAAACAGCTCGAGGACCAACTGGGCGAGCGGTTGTTTGACCGCATGGGCAAAAGCGTCAGGCTCACAGCAAGCGGGGAGCTGCTGGCCGACTATGCGGGGCGGTTGCTGAGGCTGAGAGAAGAGGCGGTGCTTGCGCTTGGAGAATTGCGCGGGCTTAATCGCGGAAAGTTGCGGCTTGGAGCAAACGAGACCACGTGTCTTTACGTGCTGCCCGAAGTGTTGGCAGCGTTCAAGCGGGCTTACCCGCAAGTTCAAATCGACATACATCGCGCGATCACTCGGCAGATAACGGAGCGAGTCATCGAAGGTACGCTGGATTTCGGAATCGTTACACTCCCTATCAGGAACCCGCGGCTTGAGGTCATTACGATTCATCGAGACGAATTGACGCTGATCGTAGGACCAACGCACGCACTTGCGTCGCGACACTCGGTGAAGATGAAAGACCTGGAGAACGAACCTTTCGTCCTCCATCGAGTAGGCACGACCACGCGCGAGCGGTTGGTGGCGCACTTCGACGGCGGCGGAGTAAAGATGAAAGTCACGATGGAGCTCGCTTCGATCGAAACGATCAAGCGGTTTGTGTCGATTGGGATTGGAATCTCAATCGTGCCGCGCTTGTGCATCGCAAGAGAGTTGGAGGACGGAAGTCTTCGAGCGTTAACGATTCGCGACGCAAGATTTCAAAGGAAGCTGGGACTGATCTACAATCGGAGCCGCTATCAATCACAAGCGGCGCGGGGATTTTTGGCCATCATCTCTGACAAACAGCAGCCTCTTCGCTAAAAAAGAACCTCATATCTTCACAGAGATGGCGGTAAACCGGACTGTCCTTGACGAGTTGTTCCTGGTCAAGGGCCTGAAGTGAACCTCAGCCGATGAGTTGACCTTGATGAAGGCCGATGGTCGGTGCAAGATTGGGGAAATGAACTTCACTCCTACTTGAAACGTATTTGGCTCTTGCATCTGACGTAACGTGAGAGCTTACGATGGCCTGTGGATAGAGAGAGGAAAAAACATACGGGGTAGAACTTATGAAGAGAGTTTTCGCTGTTCTCGCATTATTGGCGCTATCACCAGTCGCTGTTGCTCAAGCGAAGATCGAACCCACGCCTGCGCCCTTGGTCTTTACGCACGTGACGGTGATCGACGCAACGGGGGCGCAAGCGAAGGCCGACATGTCCGTCGTGATCATTGGCGATCGCATTGCTGAGATCGGACCGACCAAAAAGCTGCGAGCGCCGAAGAACGCTCAGGTTATCGACGCCTCGGGCAAGTTCTTGATTCCGGGTTTGTGGGACATGCACGTGCATGCCTTCGACAAGGGTCTGTTCTCCCCGCTGTTCATTGCAAACGGCATCACCGGCGTGCGAGATATGTTCTCTCCACTGCCGGCGATCAATCAATGGCGAAAAGAAATCAAAGACGGAACAATTATTGGACCACATATTGTCGCCGCCGGGCCGATCGTCGACGGCCCGAAACCCATATGGCCGGGCTCGATTGCGGTGAGCAACGCCGACGAAGGAATCAAAGCAGTAAACACAGTCAAGCAAGACGGCTCGGACTTCGTGAAAGTCTACAGCTTGCTTCCACGCGACGCGTACTTCGCGATCGCAGCCGAGGCGAAGCGCCAGGGAATGGTCTTCGCCGGGCACGTCCCGGGTTCCGTCACGCCCGCCGAAGCATCAAATGCGGGGCAGAAAAGCATCGAGCATCTCACTGGTATCTTACAAGCATGCTCGTCGAAAGAAGCTGAGATCAGGAAGGAAACGGAAGCGGCAAGCAAATCGGGTCAGAGGCTGCCATTCTCTGCCGCCATCAAATACCAGTTAGCGGCTGTTGACACCTTCGACGACAAGAAGGCCGCCGAACTGTATGCGCGTTTCGTCAAGAACGGAACCTGGATGGCTCCGACGCTGACGGTGCTGAGGGCCATCGCCTATGTAGGCGATTCGGATTTCAGAAACGACCCGCGGCTGAGTTACGTTCCGGGCTATTTGAAAAGCGGCATGTGGGGCGCGGACCCGTTTGGGCTCAAGAGCCGAAGCGCTGATGACAACTCGGCTGCGAAGCGAGTCTTCCAGAAGTCGCTCGAGATGGTGGGAGCAATGCGTCGCGCAGGCGTTCAGATCATCGCGGGAACCGATACGCCGAATCCCTTTGTTTTTCCCGGGTTCAGTCTGCACGACGAGCTTGGTCTGCTGGTTAAGGCAGGGTTGACGCCGATGGAGGCTTTGCAGGCGGCGACACGCAACGCGGCAGTCTATCTGGGAAAGTTTGACGCGGTAGGTACGATTGAGAAGGGCAAGCTGTCGGACCTCGTACTGCTCGACGCCGATCCGCTGGCTGACATTGCTAACACAAAGAAGATCAACGCAGTCGTCGTTGGCGGGAAGTTGATTAGCCGGGCAGGGCTTGATGAGATGCTGTCGAAAGTAGAAGAGAGGAACAAGGTGAAGTAGAGCTTTTCCGCGCGGCACGATCGACTGAACGGCTTACTGTTTCTCGCTTCTGAGCTTAGCGATAGCGGCGCGGATCGCAGCGCCGTTTCTTGCGTCAGGCTCAGCCTTCAAGTAACTCTCAAGGTCGCGCGCCGCTGACTCCTTCTCGCCGCGTTTCTCGTGTATTCGAGCGCGCTGCAAATAAACAGCCGACAATCGTTTCTCGCTTATCTCCCACGCGCGAGTCAGTTCCTGGTCGGCAGCGCTGAGATCGGCAGAGCTTTGAAGCTCATCCTTTCCGCGAAGGCCGAGCTCGATCAAAGTCTGAGCGTGGTAGAAACGGGAGGCGGCGTTGTTTGCGTTGAGACGCGTCGCTTCT
>DATFWM010000725.1:0-12111 GCA_035259295.1 Blastocatellia bacterium
GACCAACACCCTCAAACAGCTCTTCGGGCGCCAATACGCAAACGACTTCGTCCGCCTCGTGTTTGAATTCATTGAGTGTGGATGGCGGGGCGACCGGGACCGCAACAACAATTCGCGCGGCCTGCGCCTTTCTCGCTGACGCGACCGCCGCGTGCATGGTCGAGCCTGTCGCCAATCCGTCATCAACAAGAATGACAATTCGATCCTTCAAGTCCAGCGGGGGGCGCTCGTGACGGTAAGCTCGCTCGCGCCGCGCCATTTCCTCTTGTTCTTCCGCAGCCACTCTGTCGATGACTTCGTCAGGTATGCGCAGCAGGTTCACGACGTCTTCATTCACTACCTTTATCCCGCCGCTTGCGATGGCGCCCATGGCCAGCTCGCGTTGGCCTGGCGTTCCAAGCTTTCGGACCAGAAAGACGTCCAACGGAACGCCAATCGCTCGCGCGATCTCGAATGCGACTGGAACACCCCCGCGCGGCAACGCTAGCACCAGCACGTCGGGCTTGCCTGCGTAGTGTTGCAGTTTTTCCGCAAGCAAGCGGCCTGCCTCTGCGCGATCTGTAAATCGCCTTGCCATAGGAATGCTCCGATACAGACTGAAGTCTGTGCTACAGAGGCTGCAGATGGCGCTGAAACCACTCGGCGCCGAGCCGCGCGACCTCTTCGAGCGTTCCCGGCTCCTCAAACAGGTGCGTCGCGCCCGGCACCACCTTTAATCCTTTCTCGCACCTGAGCTGCTCGTAGGCCTGCTCGTTTAGCTTAAGCACAACATCGTCGCGGCCGCCGACGATTAACAGCGTAGGCGAAACAACGCGAGCCAGCGCCGACCCAGCTAAGTCCGGTCGCCCGCCTCGGGACACAACCGCGCCAATCGTCTCGCCCAACTCGGCGGCGGCAACAAGCGCGGCGGCGCCGCCGGTGCTCGAGCCGAACAGCCCTACCCGCAAGCGGCGAGTGTCCGGCTCGGCTCCGATCCAACCCGCCGCGTCCGTCAACCGTTTTGCCAAGAGGCCGATGTCGAACCGCAAATGTCGCGTCATCACGTCGACTGTTTCTTCTTCGCTCGTAAGCAGGTCAAACAATAAGGTGCCGACTCCAGCGTCTCGGATCACTCGCGCAACGTATTGATTACGCGGACTGTGCCGGCTGCTTCCGCTTCCGTGGGCGAAAAGCACAATCCCCTTTGCGCCAGCGGGTACTTTCAGCTCGCCTTCAAGTTTAACATCCCCCGCGGCGATTCGAACGTCGCGATCAACTGCGGACTCAACCTTAGCTCTGCTCATCGCTGCGGCTCCTTTCACGACGGCGTCACAAGCTGGGCGACGGAGCGACGCCCTCTACGCGCGCCTGGCAATCGATGCAAAGTGAAACCGCGGGGTCATTTGCCAGACGCTTGTCGTCAATCGCAGCTCCGCACTTCGCGCACGTTCTATAGAGTCCTTCGTCGATCCTCGCCAATGCGAAATCGATTTGGCGCAAGCGCTCGCTGAGCGCGTCTTGCCGACCGTACTCGACGTCGCGAAGTTCATCGACTGAAGCTAAGTCGGAAACCTGGGACAGCTCGATTTCTTCGCTCATCGCGCTTCCGTCGAGAGCGGCAACTAAGTCGCGTCGCTCGTCGAGCAGCCGCCGTTTGTTCTCTGATTGATCGGACAGGTGAGCCGCGTCGGCGGCTCTGTTTTTCTTGAATTGGGTCGTTGACATGTCTCAGCCTCGCGAACTTATCGAGCGTCCTCGCCAGACCTATAGCTTCAAACTCTCAACAACTTGCAACCAGTGTGCCCTCTCAAATGTTGATTCTGGGTATCCGCATTGGTCAAACTGCCCAAAAGCGCCGGGAATTCTGCGTGTGAAAATGATTCAGCGAGCCTCATAAACGATTACCGGAGTGCCGATGGAAGTGATGTCGCTGAACTCTTTGGCTGCGAACATCGGTATTCGAATACAGCCGTGGCTGGCCGGGACCGCCGGCACCGCAGGATTGCCGTGAATTGCGATGCCACCGACTATGTAATTTGGATAATATAGCAATCCGAACGGGCTTGTCCGCCAT
The DNA here is from genome assembly GCA_035259295.1 of Blastocatellia bacterium. GTDB lineage: Bacteria > Acidobacteriota > Blastocatellia > UBA7656 > UBA7656 > Onstottus_A. The sequence goes on from DATFWM010000725.1 coordinate 2,054, forward strand.
CCTGGTAGCTTGCGATAGACGCGGAACCGGCCGGCGGGCGTGATGGCCGGCTCCAGGTAGCCTTCATTGTCAAAAACTTTTCCGTTGCCGGTCGAAACCGGGAGTATCCGCAATACTTTTCCATCGCCATCGACTATGAACAGCACCTGCCGTGTCAGATCAACTTCGATGTGAGCGGGGCCGCGCTCGCGCGGCGATGGCTTCTTTGCGTCTCCCAAGGCTTTCAGCTCCCGCAACGTCAACTTGCCAGTGCGCGGGCGGCCCTCGACTTTTTGAAAAGCGATGAGCCCTTGCCGTGACGCTTCGCCCCACTTGCCGTCAGGCGCCGGGATCCAGTAGCCAAGATCGGCCAATCGCTGCTGCGCTTCAAAAACCGTCGGCCGCGAGATCGTGAACTTCTTCTGCCGAGCCTTTGCGCGCGAAGCAGAATGCGCGTTCACCGTCGGCGCAGCTGCGATTGTCATCACTCCAATCGTGAGGCATAAGCCGATTGTGCGCGTAACTCGACCGGGGATCATAGCTCAAGTATAGCGAAAGTCGCGCTACCTTGACTCGCCCCACTGCAGCCGGTAACTTAACTGTTTCCAGGAGGAAGCGTGGAGACTTCCAGGGGTAAGACCCGCGAAGAGATCATCAACCGGCTCGCCGACCGAATCGACAGTTTCGAAAAATACACTCAACCGCATTCCCGTCTGATCGCGGAGCTTGCCACGCGGCTGGCTCGCAGGTTCGGACTTGCGTCCGCAGACGTGGACGCAATCGGGGAAGCCGCGATGCTGCATGACATCGGTTTGTATGCCATGTCACCTGCCTATCATTCGGCTCCGCGCACGCTCAGCTTCGAAGCGCGGCTGGATCTGTGGCGTCATCCGGTGATCGGCGAGCAGCAGATGGGCAAACGAGAGGCGAATCGCCACGCGCAGTTGCTGGTCCGCTGGCATCACGAGTGGTGGAACGGATCGGGTTATCCTGACATGCTTGCGTTCGAGGACATTCCGATCGGCGCGCGAATTTTGCGAGCGGTGGAACTCTATTCGGCGCTGATTGCCGATCGGCCTTATCGGCCGGCGCTCAACGACGAGCAGGTCATCGAAACCCTCACATCGTCGGCTGGAATCGAATGCGATCCCTATGTAATCAAGGCGCTGCTCACGTTGTTGGACGAGCTTCGCGTCAAACCTGCAGACTTTGAGGCGCCTGCAATCGAGTACGAGCTTTCCCCCGGGTCGCCGATTGCCGAATCGGCTCCAACTGAGACGTCTCGCGACTTCGATCTGTCCTCTGACACATCCGGCAGTAACCTCAATCCTTCCGTGGTCTCTCATCCGTCGAATGCCGAGGCAGAGATACCGCTCGCAACAAACAGTTCTGCGTCTCGGCCCGGTCAGTCGTCCTTACCGCGTTCCGTGCCAGCAGACACCACTGTTGGTGATGCTCCGCAATGGCAAGGATGGATCAGGTCGCGCTACAACAAGAAGACGTTGCTCGGATTTCAAGCAAGCGTGCTGCGCCAAATCGAGTTTCGATCCATCGCATTCGGGTTCTGGAACCAAACGCGGTTGGATTTGTACTTGAAGACGTGGGGCAAAGTGATCTTCGCCAACGATCCGAGATCGTGGACCTCAACTTTGGCACGTGCTGCGGTCGAAGCATCGGAACCGCTCGACGAAGAACTCATCGCGCGACTAGTTGAAGACGTCTACGTGCCGGGCGTAAAACTCGCGAACCCTGATTTGCGAAGATGGTTTGGCGAAACCGACGCGTGGTGGATGGACAATCTGCGCAAGAACATCGACACACTTGAAGATCGGCTCGCACGGGCGCAGGCTTTGGCGCTGGGGATTCAGACCGGAGATTACGCGCTGTCTTTTGATGAAACGACTCGCGAGATCCGCCAGCCGCTCACTACGGTTTTTTGGCGGCTAGCCGGCAGGTCGCTCCAAGGTCCGGCGGCTCACACGCAGAATCGAAGCTTCAATTATCCAGTGGAAGAGTTCATCAAGCACGCGCGAGCCGATCTGCTCTATATGAGCCTGCCATCGTCGCACGACGAGCAGGACAGGGCTGAAGCGAGATCGAAATGGCGCGAGTCGTGGGTCCGCGGCGCGTCAAGCCACGAAGCGGACCAAGCAGCAAATCTCGCCCCGCCTCCGCAATCGAAGCAGTCTTATCTGGCGTCAATAGATCGATGGCTGAGGCTCGCATCACACTTTCGAGCATGGGCGATCGAGTATCAAGAGCCGGGAATGGCAACGGCGCAAGACCTCGTGGAGTTGATTAAAGAATACCGACCGGTGCGAGCGACTTATTCAAAGGACGTAACGGAAGTAGCAGGCGGCCTCCACAGCTACATAATCGTCGGGGAAAAATCATCCGCGCGATGATGTGAGAAGGTTTACACTGTTCCCGCAGCTCATCCAGGTTCGGCTCTGCCGATCCACGCCGTACAGACTGATGGAGGCGTTGAAGCTTTATATCAACCCCGACAGCCAGTGCATTATGTTCAGCGCGAGTTGGCGATTATCCAATCCCGGTCTGTTCATTCCAAACTTCATTTTCTGAGGCAGCACTATTTGCGCCGACAGCATAGCCGCTTCGCCCAACACAACGACGCGTCCTTTCCCGAACTTCAATGCGACGCCCTGCGCGCGGCCGGCGGCGGAAACCTCGCTCTGCGGAGAGTTTCCTCTTTTCGGTGTGACGTCGATGGCGGTGCTTGCAAGTTTCAGGAAAGCGACGCTGCCTTCGGGGCCTTTCAGCGATTGACCGGTGAAGGCGATAACCCGATACACGCGCTCGCTCGCTTCGCGGCCTCGGATGATCGGATGGTCGCCCAGCCCATTGTTCTCACGGTTGTATTTGATGAAGCCTTCGTTCTTCGATTCGACGTCATAGTTTGAGGGGTCGGCGGTGAACCCCTTGCTCATCTCAACGCCAAACCGAAGCGAAAGCTTTTCGGCCGCCGCGCCCATTGGCGCGTGATCGGCAATAAGCAGCAGGCTCGCGCCCGCCCGCACCCAATCGCGCACCGCGTCGCACTCCTCGTCGGTGAATGCGGGTTTGGACGCTTCAGGGCTGCCCATCACCGGTGCACCTAAAGCGTTTGAGATGACCAGTATGTCAAAGTCTGCAAGCGACTCTTTGCTGAACCTTTGCTTGTTTGGCGTAACCGAGTAGCCGTCGTTGGTGATCAAATCGGCAAATGCTTTGTAGCGCCCGGTCGTTGTGTGAAAGTTGTTGTGCGCTTCATCGAATAACACCTTCGGGTGCTTCTTCGTGTAAGCGGGCTTCGCCACGCGCGCGTCGAAGTCAGGATCACCAACCTGCTGTGCAACCGCGCCGATCGCCAGCGTGACCACTAAAGTCGCCGCGATAAATCTAGCGCCACGAGATTTCATCCGATTCTCCTTCGTCTACGAAAAAGCTTGGGCGCAGAAGTGTAAGCCACGCGAAGACGGCCTGCAAGTTACACGGGAATGCGGCCGAGGTATGATTCAAAATTGGAAGAAGAGCTTGCTGACGCGGCACGAAAACCCTGGAAGTATAGGTGAGTCCAGTGAATCATCGCCGCGCAGCGTGGTCCAAAGCACCAGGTTTATTCCGTCGCTGCGATAGACTTCCACTTCTTGCGATTGCCAGTCCGCGATCCAGTATTCCTGCACTCCCCGCCGGGCGTACAGCTTTAGTTTGGCTTCACGATCACGCCTGAGGTTGGAAAGTCCGGGCGATAACACCTCAATGATCAGTTCTGGCGCGGAGTGAAGCTTTCCGTCCTCGCCCAACGCCGTCGCCAGTTTCTCCTTGCTGATCCACACTAAGTCGGGCGCAACATCATCGTCCTCGGCGAAGATCAGGCCCGGCGCCGCGTTCACGACGCCCAGCCCAGTTTGTTCATTCCATTCGTCCAGGAATCGGAAGAATCGACCACAGGTGTATTGATGCTCCCACGATGGTTGTCGCGACACGTAGAGTTCTCCTTCGATCAGCTCGTAGAGTTTCCCGTCCTCGGGCAAGAGCATGAGATCCGCGCTCGTTAGTTTAGGCAGTGTTTCCACGCTGTCAGCTCCCTTACGTCGATGACGCTATTCAGTAGTTTCAAAGCAGTAGCGATTATAAGCTGATTACTCGCAATATTGCCACCACTTTGCTATGCGCGTGTACGCCGAGTTTGATAGCGCTCGCACTGGGCTGTTACAATTCTGTCACGCGACCATTCGAGTCAGGATGATCGACAAACCACAGGTAACAATAATCGGCGGAGGGCTCGCAGGCTCGGAAGCAGCGTGGCAAGCTGCTGAACGCCGCGCGCGCGTGCGACTCTACGAGATGCGTCCTGCGCGTCCCACGCCAGCCCACCAAAGCGGTAATCTGGCCGAGATCGTCTGCTCGAATTCTTTGAAGTCCGACGAGCCAGGCACGGCGCCTTACTTGCTCAAAGAAGAGCTGCGGCGCGGCGGATCGCTGCTAATCGACGTTGCTCACCAGACGGCGGTGCCCGCGGGCGCGGCGCTGGCGGTTGATCGCGAACGCTTCGCCGAGCAAGTCACTCGGCGAATCGCTTCGCATCCAAACATCGAGGTCGTCCGTGAAGAAGTGCAAGCGCTTCCTGATGACTGCCCGATTGTGATCGCAACCGGGCCGCTCACCTCGCCTGCGCTTTCGGAAGAAATAACTCGGCTGACAGGCGCGGGCCAGCTCTACTTCTACGACGCGATTTCGCCGGTGGTCGACGCGGAGACGATTGATTATGGAATCGCGTTTCGCGCGGCCCGTTACGGCAAAGGTGGTGATGATTACCTGAACTGCCCTTTCAGTGAGGAGGAATACAATCGATTTTATGATGCGCTGCTTGAGGCTGAGTCAGTGCCGCTACACAGGTTCGAGCAGACGATGTATTTCGAAGGCTGTTTACCGATTGAAGAACTCGCGCGTCGGGGCCGCGACACGCTGCGCTACGGGCCCATGAAGCCGGTGGGGCTTCGCGATCCGCGCACTGACCGGCAGCCCTTCGCAGTTGTTCAGCTTCGTCAGGAGAATCTGATGGCTGACAGCTACAACCTGGTTGGCTTTCAAAACCATCTGAAGTTCGGCGAGCAAAAACGCGTACTGCGGTTGATTCCCGGACTCGAGCGAGCCGGGTTTATTCGCTACGGTCAGATTCATCGCAACACTTTCATCTGCGCGCCTGCAGTGCTAACCGAAACATTGCAAATGCGAGAGCAACCACGCGTTCTATTCGCCGGGCAGATTTCGGGAGTGGAAGGCTACATCGAAGCGATGGCAACTGGATTTACGGCGGGGATTCATGCGGCGGAACTTGCGCGGGGGCGGACGCCGCAGCCTCCGCCTCGCCGGACTGCGATGGGAAGCTTGACAAATTACATTGTCAACGCGGACGCGAAGAACTTTCAACCGATGAACATCACATTCGCGCTCTTGCCGCCGCTGGAAGAGGCAGACCGGCGAAGGGTGAAACGCAAAGTCGACCGCCATCGTCTACAGGTCGAGCTTGCTTTGAAGGATTTCGAAGAGTGGCGGCTGAAGTATCTTTCGAAGGCGGCAGCATCGGCAAACATATGAACGGACCTAGAACGAAACAGGTCGGCAGAGCGAAACGAACGCGCGGCAAGTGGGGCTTTTGCTTACTGCCTACTGCTTACTGCTTATTGCTTGCTGCCTTCTGCGTTCTGCCTTCTACGTTCTCATTCGCTCAATCTGGCCGCCCGACTCCTCCAGCGCCAAAGCCGCAACAGCCGGCCGGACAGCAAGGGAAACGCCCTGTCTCACCGCCTTCCGAAGAAACTCGTCCGCGCCGCGTCGAGGAACCACAAGAAGAAAAGCCCATCAAGCTTAAGGCGGATTTGGTGACCGTCATAACGTCGGTCACCGACGCGGCCGGCAATCAGGTCAACGATCTGACAGCGAAGGATTTCGAAGTATACGAAGACAACACGCCCCAGGACATCGCCGGCTTTTATCGCGAGGGACAGGTTCCGTTGCGGTTGATCTTCTTGTTCGATACTTCGGGATCAATTCGTCATCGGTTTGATTTCGAACAGCGGGCCGCCTCGCAATTCTTTCATCAGGTGATGCGACCGGGCGACCAGGCGGCGCTAATGAGCGTGTCGACCGATCCTAAGCTCGAGCTGCAGTTGACTCCCGACGTCGGTCAGCTTGTAGGGGCGCTCTCGCAACTGAAAGCTCAAGGGGCGACCGCGCTGTACGAGGCAATGATAATGGCGGCCAAGTACATCCGCCCTACCGAAGGCCGGCACGTGATGGTCGTGCTGTCGGACGGCTCGGACACCGTTTCGGTCTCGACGCTAGCTCAAGCTCTAACGGAGGTTCAAAAATCGGATGCTGTCATCTACGCCGTGCACTCGACGGGTGTCGCGCCTTCGCTCAACGTTCAGGATCTGGCCGGCGAGTTTGTAATGAAGGCTATGTGTGAAGACACTGGAGGCCGGGCGTTCTTTCCGCCGATCTACGAAGACCAGAAAAAGGAAGCGCGCGATCTCGATGAGATATACAAGCGGCTGGCGGCTGATGTTCGCGCGCAGTTCGTATTGACTTATTACACCAAGAGCGAAGCGAAATCCGGGACGTTCAAGACTATTCGAGTAGAAGTTAAACGGCCCGGGCTTCAAGTGCGCGCGCGCCGTGGTTTCTACACGGCAAAGTAGCACAGACTTCATTCTGTGACTTCCGCGTCCTTGCGACTCTTGGCGGTCTTTGCGCGAAACCAGTTTGCGGGTTTAGAGTCGAGTTTCGCGCAAAGACGCAAGGCCCGCCAAGACGCAGAAGCTGTGATTCTAACCAAGGCAGGCCCTCAGAATATGAACCTAAGATCAATAACAATCTTCTTCGCTGCCACGCTGTCGGTTTTTGCGGGCGTTTCGGCTGATGATTCGAACCCAAGCGACCCGAAGACTAAGGCGCCGGCAAGTCAGGGCAAACAAGACGACTCGGCACTCCGAGCGCGAGCCGAGAAGCTTCATCGACAGTCGATCGTCATCGACACCCACAACGACATCACATCGCCGCTCGTCGACGAAGGCTTCGATCTTGGCATGCGCGGCGACGATCCTAACGCCAAGGTCAAGACTCACACCGATCTCCGGCGCATGAAAGCCGGGGGGCTCGGCGCGGAGTTTTTCGCCGTCTATGTCGGAAAGGATTTTGTCAACAAGAGGCCATCCGAAGGCGGAGGCGCTGCCCGCCGCGCGCTCGATGTCATCGACGTCGTTCACGAGCAGATACGCCGGCACCCGGACGCGCTCGAATCGGCTTCGACCGCGGCGGATGTTCGACGCATCGTCAAGAGCGGAAAGATCGCCGCGCTGATGGGAATCGAAGGCGGGCACGCAATCGAAGACAGCCTCCGCGCGCTGCGAATGTTCTACAAGCTCGGCGTTCGCTACATGACGCTGACTCACACGAACACCAACGACTGGGCCGATTCCGAAGGCGACATCAACAATCCGAACGTGAAGCATCACAACGGGTTGACCGATTTCGGTCGCGAAGTCGTCCGTGAGATGAATCGCACAGGGATGATGGTTGACATTTCGCACGTCGCGGACAAGACTTTTTACGACGTGATCGCAAGCACTCGCGCGCCGGTGATTGCTTCCCACTCTTCCGCACGAGCCATCGCCAATCATCCTCGCAACATGAGCGATGACATGCTTCGCGCTGTCGCCAAGAACGGCGGCGTGGTGATGGTGAATTTCTACGACGGGTTTCTAGATCCTCGCAAAGCCGCGCTCGCGTTGCGTTCACGATCGATGGAAGAGGAGCTGAGAGCCAAATACCCGAACGACCTGAAGCACGTTCAGGAAGAGCTGGACGCGTGGCGCAAGGCAAACAATCCGGGCAAGACTCCTCTCTCGGTGCTTATCGATCACATCGACCACATCACTAAGGTTGCCGGCATCGATCACGTGGGAATCGGCTCAGACTTCGATGGCGTTCCGCTGACGGGATTGCCCGAGGGGATGGAAGACATTTCCAAGCTGCCGAACATCACCTATGAGTTAATGAAGCGCGGCTACTCGGACGCGGACATCAAGAAAGTGCTCGGAGAGAATTTTCTGCGAGTAATGACTGAAGTTGAGCGAGTAGCTTCCCGGATGCAATCGGGAGCCGGGGCTGGCTCGCAGAAACATTAGGGAAGTGCGTCGGCGAATTCGCTAGTTCAGGAGCGCTTACTGCGACGAAAACCGCTGCTCTTGTCACCGGTAATGGGATTGAGCCAACGAAGACCGCGGAAGCGCAGAAAATCCGCGTCGGCAGTGTGCAATACCGCGTTGTGCTCCATGGCGAGAGACGCAATTTGAGCGTCAGTCACAAGGTTGCCCGCCGTTCCCAACCTTTCCAGAAGCTTAAGCACATTCGCAACGTGATCGGCGCGAGGTTCAAGGATCTGAACGACGGGTTGTGCCTGCCAGGAGCGCACGTGCTGGGCAGCTTCAACAGCGGTCATCGGATTCCGGAAGACCCGCCGATTCGTCGCGATGCGCAGGAAGCCGAACACGACAACCTGCGGCAGACCAACGGTCTCAGTTCCCGACAAACTTTGCTCCCACCAGGCTGCCGCTTCGGAGTGGAAAAGTGAATCCGAGTCGTAAGCGTAGAGCAGGAGATTCACATCGGGGATGATCATTTTGTTTTCTTTCGGCGACTGCTGTTGTCTAGGAAGGCATCAACCTCCAGATCATCGGCAAGTTTGTTAAAACTGGTGGGATCAATCCCGGAACGCACCCCGAGTGGTCGCGCCTTGACGATGAATTTCTTTGGCCGTCCCCTTAATGGTTTTCCAGCAAGACCAGCCCGCACGGCTGCGTTGAGCGTTTCCTTGAACGACTTCCGGGATCGATGCATAGCATCGCGCACCAACTGCTCGACGTCTTTTTCCAAGGTTATCGTCGTTCTCATAAACGCATCATGATGCCAGCGGTCGATGCTGTCAAGATGCTTATTGGTTTGTGTGCGACTTACGGCCCCATGATTTGTTCGGTGTGAGCTTACGAGCCGGCTCTTGAGCAAAGGCGAGCTTCATCGGATTAAGAATCGCGAGGCCAGTCAGCGGAACCGCCATCTGTAGAATCGCACGTCGTGAAATCGGTCTTTCCTGGTGAGTCATTTCAATCGACCTCCCGGTTGAAAAAAGGGAAAGGCATCAACACCTGAACATTGACAGAAGTACTGAGTCAACATCCGTCGCGGAAAAGTTGCCGGTCTCATTTCGAAAACGCTGACTGGCGCACGCGCCATGGCGACCGCGAGATCTGCCTTGTTCGGGTTGCAAGCCGTGGGTTACACTTCGAATGGATCAATCACGGTGAGTCCGCGAAACTGGTCTCGTAAAGCTATCAGCCCTCGCGTTGTTCAAGCAATGATTGGAGAATCGATGCTTAGAAGAACGATATCAATCGCGTTGTGCGTGTCGCTGTGGTTGGCCGCAGCTGCACAGACCGGACATACCGCACAGAGCGTTGTCGGCGGCGTGCCAACTGCCGCTTCGGATGTTCACCAGCAAACTTTTGACATCGTGTGGCGGACGGTCAAAGAAAAACATTTCGATCCGACGCTCGGCGGGGTTAATTGGGACAAGGTGCGCGAACAGTACGCGCCGCGAGCTGCTTCGGCCAAGAGCGACGGCGAGTTCTACGATGTGCTCAGGCAAATGCTGGGCGAGCTTCATCAATCGCACTTCAACATAATTGCGCCCGAAGACATCGTCCGGGATGACTCCCCGGAACCGAAAGGCGGCGGGATCGGCATCGACTTGCGACTGGTGGACGGTCGCACGATGATCACTCGCGTTGAATCCGGGTCAAAGGCTGCGGCCGCCGGTTTACGTCCGGGTTTCATAGTCACCAAAGTTGACGACACGACTGTCGATCAAGTCATTGCGACGTTCGCGAAGAGCAAAGAGTCGCAAGCCATCATCAAGTTGCGAATCACGCGTGCTGTCCTCGGTCGAATTAACGGCATGCCTGAGACGATGGTTCGAATCACCTATCTGGACGCAAGCGATCAGCCGCACGAGGCGA
>DATFWM010000726.1:0-3440 GCA_035259295.1 Blastocatellia bacterium
CTTGCTCAAGCTACCAGCACGCCGCACCTCTAGCCGCACTGGTCCTCACCTGTTGTTCCACTTCACGCTGTTGTTCCAGCAACGCTTCGCGTCTGTAGATCTCCGTATTGGACAACTCTTTTGAGAGGAGGCCGAATGAGACGAGTCCGAATCTGTGTTGTGCTGGCTTGGCTCGTCTTTGCAGGTCAAACGCTTGCGGCCGAGTCATCGGTTCACGTGACCCTGGTCAAGGCCGCTCATTTGGTCGATCCGCACACCGGCAACGTACTCTCTCCGGCAGGGGTTCTCGTCGAAAACGACAAGATCAAGGAGGTCGGTCCACTCTCACGCGTGCAAGCGAACGCGCCCGCGGGAGTGAAGACGATCGATCTGGGAAGCGCAACCTTGCTCCCCGGTCTGATTGATGGTCACACCCACCTGTTTCTCGACATCATCGTGCCGCCGGAAGCGGAGGAGGCCCGTCATTTCAACGGTTTATTTGAGCCGGGATTGCTGCTGGCGATCGTTGAGTCGCCAAGCAAACGCGCTTTGATGGCGGCGCAATCAGCGCGCCAAGATCTGGAGAGCGGAATTACGACGGTTCGCAATCTTGGTCACTCGGGGATTGACGGCGACACCGAATTGCGAGAAGCGGTCAACGCAGGCCGCGTCCTTGGCCCCAGGATTCTAGCCGCCGGACGCAAGCTAATCACGCAAGGCTCATACGCCCAAAATCTCAATCCTGCCCTCGCCGACGCCATCCTCAAGCAGGAATTCTTGTTGATTAACGGTGGCGACCGCGCTCGTCAGGCGGTTCGAGAAAATGTCTTCCAGAACGTTAACGTCATCAAGGTCACGGCGGACGAGAACCTCACAGTTCCTGAACTCATAGCGGTAATTGAAGAGGCGCATCGAAACCACCTGAAAGCTGCCGTCCACGCTGTCGACAAGGCCAGCATACAAACCGCGATTGATGCCGGGGCAGATTCCATTGAGCACGGCGATGAAGTCACCGACGAGCAGCTCAAGCTAATGCGCGATAAAAGCATCTTCCTTGACCTGACGCCAACGGCCTACGGGGACTTCTTCAGGAAGATCACGGAACCCGTTGTTGTGATATCCGCGGCCTCGCGCGCAACGTGGGCCAGCTCCTACACAGCTGCGAGGCGGCGCCAACGATATGGGCAGCTGGTTGAGCGAGTGCAGAAGTCAGGCGTTAAGGTTGCGGCTGGTTCTGACATGTGCTGGTTCTATCCGGGAAAGACCCGCGGCGAGGCGAGCGTGGAGACGTTCGTTCATTTGCGCGAGGCCGGAATGCCAGCACTCGATGTGATTCGTGCGGTTACAAGCAACGCCGCAGAAATGCTGGGCTGGCAAGACCGTATCGGCGCCATCGAACCTGGGAAGTTCGCCGATCTCGTCGCGGTCTCCGGCGATCCGCTCGCCGACATTACCGAACTCGAGCGCGTCCGCTTCGTCATGAAGGACGGCCAGGTAGTTAGGAATGATTTCGCTTCGCATTGAAACGTAGAACGTAACCAATTGAGGAGAGTGCAAGCGTGAGACAAGTACGAATGTTCCTGTCAGTAGCTGCGTTCTTTTTTGTGGCGGGGCAGCTCATGCCCCAATCACCTGTACAGGTTACTTTAGTAAAAGCAGGTCGTTTGGTCGACCCAAAAACAGGAAACGTGCTAGCGCCCGCCGCTGTGCTGATCGAAGACAAGAAGATCAAAGAAGTTGGTGCACCCAGCAAAGTGCAAGCTCAATCGGGAGCCAAGATCATCGATTTGGGTAAGGCCACCCTTTTGCCGGGACTCATCGACAGCCACACCCACCTACTTGTGGACCCTATTGTGCCGGCGGAAGCCGAGCGGTCGCGTCATTACAACGGTGATTTTTTGCCGGGGCTGTTGCTGGCCATTGCCGAATCGCCCAGCAAGCGGGTGTTGATGGGCGCACAGCTAGCACGCGAGGACTTGGAGAGTGGTATCACGACGGTGCGCAACCTTGGCCATTCCGGAATCGACGGCGATACGGAATTGCGGGACGCCATCAACGCCGGGCGCGTCCCTGGTTCGAGGATCCTGGCTTCAGGACGCAAACTCATCACACGCGGTTCGTACCTTCAGAATCTCAATCCGGCCCTTGCCGATGCCATCCTTCAGCAGGAGTTCTTCTTGATTGAAGGGGTGGACCGCGCGCGGGAGGCAGTGCGGCGGAATGAGTTTCAGAACGTCGATGTAATCAAGGTGACAGCGGACGAAAATCTGACAGTCGCTGAGCTGACTGCGGTTGTTGAAGAGGCGCATCGGGCGCATTTGAAAGTCGCGGTGCATGCGGTCGACAAGACGTCGATACAAACCGCGATTGACGCCGGTGCCGATTCCATCGAGCACGGCAACCAGATAACCGACGAGCAGTTGAAGTTGCTGCGTGACAAAGGGATTTTCTTCGACTTCACGCCGACTTTTTATGGTGATTTTTGGACGAGAGTGCGCGAAGCAACCGTCGGGATATCCTCGGCCCTTCGAGAGCGTTGGGCCAAGCTCGATGTGAGTGACACAGAGACATACAACACTCTGGTACAGCATGTCCTAAAATCGGGAGTAAAGTTCGCCGCCGGATCCGACATGGGCTGGTACGTCCCCGGGAAAACGCGCGGCCAAGCCTCGGTCTCGAGGTTTCCGGTTTTGCATCAAGGCGGAATGACTTCGCTCGATGTTCTTCGTGCGATCACCAGCAACGCTGCGGAAATGCTGGGTTGGCAGGATCGCATTGGCGCGATTGAGCCCGGGAAATTCGCCGATCTGGTCGCCGTCTCAGGGGATCCCCTCGCAGATATCACCGAGCTTGAGCGTGTTCGCTTCGTCATGAAGGACGGCCAAGTCGTCCGCAATGACCTCGCTTCACATTGAGATGCGATTGAACCAAAGGAGCTTTGCTTACATGTGCCAAATTCGAATCATCCTTCTATCACTCTTGGTAATAGCCGCCTTCACGGCTTTCGTATTGCATCGCAGCTCACAGTTGGTTCCGCTGGCATCTGCTGCGCAACCGCGACCGGCTCCGCCAACTGTCGCCTCGATTGTGGATTGCGAGATCAGCTCCATCGAACAGCAAATCCTGGATGTCGCCGAGGCCATGCCCGAGGACAAGTTCAACTTTTCTCCGGAGCACCTCAACATTCCGGGTAGCGAATACAAGAGCGTGCGCTCTTTTACCGTGCAGCTCAAGCATGCGGCCGCTTCGAACTATTTCATTTGGTCGCATCTGACTGGCGACAAGTTGCCGGATGGTTTGAACGACGGGAACGGTCCTGAAAGGCTGAAGACCAAGGCTGGCTTCATCCTGTTCCTCAAACACTCTTTCGCCCTCGGCGACAAGGCCGCCGGCGCTCTGACTACCGACTACATGTTGCAGGTCGCCCAAAGAAGCAAGTCTACGCGCCTTCATATCGCCGA
>DATFWM010000727.1:0-4149 GCA_035259295.1 Blastocatellia bacterium
AGATCGCGGTTATGCCGCCGAATATTTTGGCAGTGCAAACACCCTCACGTCCCAGGCGGAATTGGAATTACCGGCGGACGGCCAGCAATCGATCACGACGGTGATGAAAGCGCCCGACTTGGCCCAGCTCGAAGCATCTCCGGCGCCCGATGCGGCGGCGATTGACGACGACTTCAGCTCGCGTCCGACGGCAGAGCGGCCTGCTTTCGACGACGTGGCCGCTGAGCCTGCGCGACCGCCGGAAAAGAGGCGCGGATATGCGATGATTATAATCGTCGCGCTGATCTCTCTACTCTTGCTTGGCGCGACCGGCTTCTTCGTTTACTCAGTCTATCTAAAACGGACGCCGCCGCCGCCGCCGACCGAACCCGCAGCGCAACAACAGTGACTTGAGCAATTCCACGCCGTTCAGGGAAAGATGAGCAATCCTACAGATGAGAAGCCTCCTCCCACTAAGGAACACGCGCGGCTGAAAGAGAACGTTGGCCTCGTTCCGCCGTGGCGTCATTGGGGGCCTTATGTAGCCGAGCGCGCGTGGGGCACGGTTCGCGAAGACTACAGCGCCGACGGCAACGCCTGGGATTATTTCACGCACGACATCGCACGCAGCCGCGCTTACCGATGGGGCGAGGACGGGCTGGCTGGAATCTGCGATCGTTATCAGTTGCTCGTCTTCGCATTGGCGCTCTGGAACCGTCACGATCCTATTCTGAAGGAGCGAGCATTCGGCTTGGTTCCCTCCGAAGGTAATCATGGCGAGGACGTTAAGGAGTATTACTTCTATCTCGATAACACGCCGACGCACAGCTACATGAAGTATCTGTACAAGTATCCTCAGAGCGAGTTCCCTTACCGACAGTTAATCGAAGAAAATCAGCGACGCGCGGGGCGTGGACTCGAATACGAGTTGTTGGACACTGCCGTTTTTGACGCAGACAGATACTTTGATATCTTCGTCGAATACGCCAAGGCGTCGCCGGAGGACATTTGCATAAGAATTGAAGCTTTCAATCGCGGACCTGACGATGCGCCGCTTCACATCATTCCACAGCTTTGGTTTCGCAACACCTGGGGATGGACGGATCCGAGAGAGAACGAGCCGTCAATAAGTGTTGGGCCTTCAGCCGATCACTACCAGAGCCTGTTAGCCAGTGACTGCTCGACTCATATCGTAAAGAATCTCGCGTTTAAGTATCAGATTGGAGCGCGCTACCTCTATGCGCGGTCTGGTGGGCAAGCGCTGTTCACGAATAACGAAACGAACCCGTCGCGAGCGCCGGTCGTCGAAACACTCGCGCCGCGGCCTTATTACAAGGACGCGTTTCATCGCTACATAGTCAATGGCGAAGAAGCAGCGATAAATAGTGCACGCGTCGGTACGAAAGCTTGCATCAACCATCAATTCACTGTGCCGGCCGGAGGTTCGGTAATCTTGAGGCTGCGTCTAACCACGGAGCAGCTCGATGCACCGCTGACAGAAGTCGATCAGATAATCGCTCAGCGTCTCTCGGAAGCAGATGAGTTTTACAAATTCATTCAGCCGCCCGGAGCGACCGATGACGAGCGCCTCGTTCAACGGCAGGCATTCGCCGGGCTGTTGTGGACAAAACAGATTTATATGTATGACGTGCATCGATGGCTGGACGGTGACAATCCCAACAATCCTCCGCCGGAGTCGCGTTATTCGCTTCGCAACAATCATTGGCATCATTTGAACTCGATGCGAGTTCTTTCCATGCCCGACAAGTGGGAGTATCCGTGGTTCGCCGCTTGGGATCTCGCGTTTCACACAGTCGCGTTGGCGCTGCTGGACGCCGAGTTCGCAAAGGAACAATTGTGGCTGCTGCTGTTCGAGCAGTTTCAGCATCCCAACGGACAGTTGCCGGCTTATGAGTGGGAGTTTTCCGATTTGAATCCGCCCGTGCACGCGTGGGCTTGCTGGCGAGTCTACAACATGGATCGGATAAGAAGCGGACGCGCCGATCGCGATTGGCTCGAAAAATGTTTTCACAAACTGCTGATCAATTTCGCTTGGTGGGTTAACAAGGTAGACAGCGAGGGCAACAACATTTTCGAAGGCGGGTTCCTCGGACTGGACAACATCACGGTCATCGATCGCAGCGAGGCGCATCCGGCGGGCGTTGTACTCGAGCAGAGCGACGCGACCGGATGGATGGGGATGTTCTGCCTGAACCTGATGCGTATTGCGCTCGAGCTTGCAAAAGAGAACAAAGTTTACGAGGGTTTAGCTACAAAGTTTTTTCAGCATTACATCTACGTCGGCGCGGCGATGAAGCGTCGAGGCGGCCGCGACTATTCGCTGTGGGACGAAACGGACGGCTTCTTCTACGACGTTCTTCGCTACCCGGACGGAAGCTTTCACAAGTTTCGCGTTCGCTCGCTGGTTGGGATCGTCCCTCTGTATGCCATCGAGCGACTTGAGATAGATTGGATCAGGCCTTTCGAACAGTTCACCGCTAACTTGAAATGGTTCACTGAGAACAGACAAGACCTGGTCGAGGGAGTTTGCCATCGGATTCAGCATGAAGGCGTCGACGTGCACGTTCTGACTATTGTCGATGAACAACAAACGAAGCAGATTCTAGAACGACTGATCGATCCAAACGAATTCCTGTCTGACTACGGGATTCGAAGTCTGTCGAAGTATCACGAACAGCACCCGTACGTTTTTGGCGACAGTGAGGTTCGCTACGAGCCGGCTGAGACTGACAGCAAGCTTAAAGGCGGAAACTCGAACTGGCGAGGGCCGGTGTGGTTTCCTACTTCGTTTTTGATGATCGAGTCGCTCAGAAAATTAGGCAAAGCCTACGGCCCCCATTTCAGCGTGCTGCTGCCGGATGAGTCTGGCCGCCAGGTGACATTGACTGAGATTGCGCGGGAGATAGCCAACCGGCTGATTCGCATCTTCACCAGAAATGAAGAAGGACGCCGTCCGATCTATGGCGGAACCAAGAAGTTTCAGGAAGACCCACACTGGCGCGACTATATTCTGTTCTACGAATACTTTCACGGTGATAACGGCGCCGGCATCGGAGCTTCGCATCAGACTGGGTGGAGCGCGCTGGTCGCTTCGTTGATTGATGAGTGGCGGAGGTGAGAGAGACATCATTTTTCATTTGCCATTTGCCATTTGACATCGGTCATCGCGCTCTGGAACCAGTAGCAAATATCCAATCAAAAATGGAAAATGACCTTCAGGATGTGGTAGCTTGACGCAGGAGCAAAAAATCATGGTTGCAAAGATCGAACCTCTCTTAACGATAGCGGACCTCGACGCGATGCCGGAGGATGGAAACCGCTACGAGCTCATCGAGGGGGAACTATTCGCGTCAAGAGCGCCAACACTCACTCCCCAAGAAGTTGTCCTCTTACTGACGATTGCTCTGCAGAAGTATCTAGAACGACATCCTACTGGCAAGATCTGGCCAGCACCCGGAGTCATATTCAGTGACTTTAGCGAAGTGATCCCGGATATCATCTACGTAAGCAACGAGCGTATCAAAGAGATTGCCTCTGGGGATCGAGTTGTCGGCGCGCCCGACCTGATTATCGAGGTCCTCTCGCCCGGCGCCGAGAACGAACGACGTGACCGCAAGGCGAAGCGGAAGCTTTATCAGAAATATGGAGTGAAGGAACACTGGCTTATCGATCCGCAGCTGCGAACAGTTGAGATGTACCGCACCCGGAGTTCAAGCTCGCAGCAAAGCTCGGTCGCAAAGAGGAAATCACTTCTCCTTTGCTTCCGGGCTTCCACTGTGTGGTGCGCGAAATCCTTGGATAAACAATTGACATGACATCCGGAGAATCGACTATGGCATACACCCATCACGAACTGAAGACCAAAACCGTAGCCCAGCTTCGAGAGATCGCCAAAGGCATCGATCACGAATCGCTCAAGGGCTACAGCGTCATGCACAAAGATCATCTCATTCCGGCGCTCTGCAACGTGCTCGGCATCGACATGCACGAACACCACGAAGTCGTCGGCCTCAACAAGGCGGCGATCAAATCTCAGATTAAGGCGCTCAAGCAAAGGCGCGACAACGCCCTGGAAGCTCATGACCACGCGGAACTCAAGTCCGTCCGGCGAAAGATCCATCATATGAAACGGATGATACACAAGGCCAC
>DATFWM010000728.1:0-2808 GCA_035259295.1 Blastocatellia bacterium
TGACCTTGAGCGGTTGGAAGATCACGTCGCCATCCGAGAGAATGACCGCAGAGCCCCATTGTTGGACGTGCTTAATCACCTTGATCACTTCAGGGAAAAGACGCTCAGCGAAAGGATAGTTGATCAGAAAATCAGACACGCACAGCAGATTCGGGGCACGCGGATGTTTGGCCCGATACTGTTGCAAGGCGCCAAGGTAATCGGCGTAACCCAGTTCGGTCCGCAGTTGCTCAAAAATCCGCCAATATTCCTGCGCTCCGTCGGCACCAAGCTCGCTGGCGAGATGGCCTTGCAGATCTGCTGCAACTTCGTCGTTGTCCAGCAGCGTGTTGTCTACGTCGAACAAGAAGACAACACGAGTAGGAGAATTATCGCCGTCGTTCATTACTCGGGAGCAGCAAACGCTTTGCCTTTAATCCCGTAAATGCCTCGAGTGTGCTACGCCAAAATGCAACAGCACATTCAAAGATGCTATTGCCTCCCCTTGCTGTGCATCCGTTGACAATCACTGCGATTGCCGCAATAGGATCGGGCTAATTCAGCGTGGACCGTAACGGAATCTGGCGCGGATTGTTATTGATCGGCATGGCTTCGCGGGGTGCGGTTCTCGCAGCGCGAGCTGTTTTCGAGCTGCTTTTGATTACGAGCCGCGGGAACGATCGAGAGCAACCAAGTCCGACCAGACTGCGGCGAAACAAGTAATCCATTACCGCAGTTTTATCCTCGCGGCGGTACGCGGCCCAAAGTGCCTCGTCGTTTTCACCGTTTGGGAGATTCATATTCTGTTGGTCATGTTCGTTGAGCGACAGATTTACGAGTGGTTGATTGGAAAGCGGCTATCAGCTCTGCAAGCCGCCGGTCGTACGAGTCGCATTCCGGACAATTACCGTCGGGACCGATCCACTCCGGGTTCTGAGCAAGCAGGTCACGGTGCAGCTGCTCCTGCAATTCAGCGTAGGTCCGAATCTGATGACCACTCGCCCGCACCTTCGCTGAGTTTTCCTGCAGCACGGCCGTGTTCATGAGAAGATACTCGCGTCCGCGACACGCATCTGCTACGGCGCGTTGGGAAGATTTGTCAGTCCCTCTTTCGGTGGATGCGAACGCGCACGCTTAGCGCAGGCTTCCTGCCTGACGTGTCGACAGGCCTGCCAGCCTGCTCATCCTGTGGGCGAAAATCCCCGCGCTACGGTACAGCCATGATGGCTGTTACTTTCTCCAGTCGCTCGCCCGGTTCACAAGCTGCATGGACGCTTCATCTAACGTGAGCACCTCTTGGACGCGCCGATCAGTTCCTTCAATTGGCCGAGGCTCGTCGCGCTGGCGATCGGCGCAGTCACGGTTGGTCGCGAGATTACGTCTTCTGCTCAGTGTAAGTGCGTACGACAGTCGTTCCGCGCTATAGTTCGACGCGCCGATGGTACGTCCTCGCGCGAGTGTCCCGATCAAAAGGCCGGCGAATCGATGTTTGGATGCATTCCATTGAAGGACCGAGGAGCGACGCATCGGCTGCGCCAAAGGCAGCTCTACCCTGAAAGAGGGGCTCGAAATTATCTCGTTCGGGCAATGTTGCGCTCGAATTATGCTTGCTATTTTGAGTGATGAAAACAAGCCTTTCAACAGACGGCCGAAGTATGGCTAAATCCAATCCTGGAAAAGCAGAACTTCTTCACAGACGCGACGCGCCACTGGAAACGCGGACGGACCTCACGCCTGAAGCCACGAGGGATATCTCGGGCGCGATGAACGCGATCCTTGCGGACGTGTTCGCGCTCTATTTGAAAACCAAAAATTTCCATTGGCACATGAGCGGACATCATTTCCGCGATTATCACCTGCTCCTCGATGAGCACGCTGAGCAACTCTTCGCCATGACCGATGTCATCGCGGAACGCGTTCGCAAGATCGGTGGTCTCACGCTGCATTCGATCGGCGAGATCGCGCGAACCCAACGCGTGCTCGATAACGATGCCGAGTACGTCGAACCGTTGGACATGCTTGCTGAGCTGCTCGACGACAACAAAACGTTCGCCGCGCGTCTGCGCGAAGCACACAACGTGTGCGACGAACATCGAGACTTCGCGACGACAAGTCTGATCGAAGTATGGATCGATGAAACCGAGCGGCGCACCTGGTTCCTGTTCGAGGCCACGCGTCGGCTGAACTAATCTCCGCCTCCCTACACCTCCCCCAAAGGACAATGCGCGCGAGCGTTGTCTGAGAGAGCGGTTCGCCGCGGGAATTGATGACTCACGAAAAAAGTTGAACAAAATAGTTGACTAGTCAGTCTACTTCCGAGTAAAAAGAGGACTATGCCGAGAGTGAGTGACACGAAGGAACGCTTGATGGCGGCCGCGATGGACCTCATGTGGCAAAATAGCTACGGCGCGGCTTCGGTTGACGCGATTTGCGAACGAGCGGGTGCAAAGAAGGGCAGCTTCTATCATTTCTTTAAATCAAAGTCACAACTCGCCGCCACCGCGCTCGAAGCGGATTGGAGCAAGAAGAAAGCGGAAATGGATGCCATTTTCTCGCCAACGGTTCCGCCGCTGGATCGATTTGATCGTTACTTCGATTTCGTCTGTGACCGTCTGATGGAGGTGCGTGAACGATGTGGCGCGATTCTTGGCTGCCCCTTCGTGAGCGTCGGAAGCGAGGTAAGCACTCAGGACCAAGTCGTGCGCGAAGCGATCGATCGGATAATGGACCGGAAGCTTACTTATTTTATCTCGGCGGTTCGCGACGCTGCCGCTCAGGGATTGATCGACGCACCTGACCCGGAGTCGAAAGCCAGGGCGCTTTTCGCTT
>DATFWM010000729.1:0-3136 GCA_035259295.1 Blastocatellia bacterium
AAGCTCAGCATCGAACAGCAACGAATAATCCGGCCCAAAGATCAAAGTTAAATCGTCTAGGACAGTTTGGTACCAAGCAAGGGCTTTGGCTTCCAAACCATCGCCCCTCCTTTTGTGAATGGAAAACCCCTCCGTCTGGCGACGGAGCAACAACTTTCGAATTTCTGCAATGGATGGGGGCGGTATTGAGCGGATGTAGCGATACGCCGTCTCAAAAGTTGCCACCCACAACAAGCCAAGTCCCAAAACCGCGTATGCCCACAGCGGCATAAACTGACCTAAAGCTGGCCACTGAGGATAGAACTCGCCTCTAATGAGTGAGTAGAGGCCCAACAAGAATATAAGGCCAGAAAACCAAGCCCACGGGCTTCTCCAAAGGCTGATGAAAAGACCACGTCGTGAATTTATGCGCCGGACCATTCAAACATCTTGGCCTTGAGGCTGCACATTTTGGAAGGACGAAGATCGCCTCTCCCTGGAAAGGTAGGCGATTTTGCCAAACGCCAAGATGAGGCTCCAAGTGTGTCATGCACGGGGACGGCAATGCATTTCAAATCCGCGCAGGGGTAAGCGGTCATGTCTGGCTTATGACGAGGACATCCTCTCATGGCGCGAAAGCGAGAATTTGCCTAGGATTGAGCATCGTCGTGAACCGCCCGGGGGCGACATGCAGACGCAGTAGTAGCGGACAGTCGGTGAAGGGTCGGCGTGCGGTGAGGCCCAAGCCTCGCAAAGCGCCAACCGTATCGACTGACCACTCAGCAGCACAATTTGATCGTCTAAAGAGCGAGCGCGACGAGGCGCTGGAGCAGGTAGCGGCGACCTCCGAGATTCTTCGCGTGGTACGCACGTCACCAACTGATGCGCAGCCCGTGTTTGAGACAATTGTGCGAAATGCTGTGTCTCTCTGCGGCAGTTTGTATGCGAATGTGTTCCGTTTCGATGGCGAGCTGTTGCATTGGGCCGCCTCCCACAATGTGGGCCCGAATCTTGTGGATTTGCTGAGAGCGAAGTTTCCGATGCGCCCCGATTCCTCTCAGGTGGCTGGAAGGGTCGTGCTCACAAAATCGGTGGTTCGTCTCGAAGATGCGCTTACCGATCCGGGTTACGACCAGCGATTCCCGCGAGCCATGGGTTTTCGGCGGCTGTTGGGGGTACCGATGCTGCGCGAGGGCAACCCAATCGGCGTCATTGTTGTCGGCTGGGCCGAGGCCGGTCCAGTCCCGGAGGCTCAGGAGGAATTGCTGAAGGCCTTCGCGGACCAAGCGGCCATCGCGATTGAGAATGTGCGACTGTTCAACGAGATAAAAGAGGCGCTCGAGAAGCAGACGGCGACCTCGGAGGTACTGCACGTCATCTCAAAGTCGCCCGGTGAGTTGCAGCCCGTCTTCAATGCGATGCTGGCAAACGCGACCCGCATCTGTGACGCCAGTTACGGCGCGATGTGGTTACGCGAGGGGAACGCATTTCGAAACGCTGCGTTTCATGGCGCGTTGCCTGCGGCTTTCACGGAGCAGTGGCGTAGTGGAATGATGCCTCGGCTCGATTCGAACATCCTCATGGCGCGCGCTGCACAATCCCGAAAGCCGCTTCAGGTTGCCGACCTGCGGGATGATCAAGCCTATCACGACGGTCAACCGCTGACGGTTACCGCGGTCGATGTCGCCGGCATTCGGACGCTTCTCGGCGTTCCGATGTTCAAGGACGACGAGCTAGTGGGAGTTATAGCCATTTACAGAAAGGAAGTTCGTCCCTTCACCGACAAGCAGGTCGAGCTGGTCAAAAACTTCGCTGCCCAGGCCGTCATCGCCATCGAGAACGCACGTCTGCTCAACGAACTGCGCCAGCGCACGGATGATCTTAGCGAGTCGTTGGAACAACAAATGGCGACTTCGGAGGTCTTGAAAGTCATCTCAAGCTCGCCCGGTGAGCTTGAGCCGGTCTTCAATGCAATGTTGGCGAATGCAACCCGCATCTGCTCGGCCAATTTCGGCATTATGTTTGAGTATGCAAATCGTGTGTTTCGCGCACTATCGTGGCTCGGGATATCGCCCGAGTTTGCCGACTATCTTCGTCATCCGCGGATTTGGGCAGCAGAGACAGGTCTTGGCCGGGTGGCACTGACAAAAGCGCCCGTGCACATTACCGATGCCCGCGCGGGTCGTCCCTATGAAGAGAGAGACCCCGACCGAATGGCTGCTGTCGATTTAGGCGGGGTCCGCACATTCGTCATCGTGCCAATGCTCAAGGAGGATCACTTGGTCGGTACCTTTAGCATATTCCGTAAGGAGGTCCGGCCATTTACCGACAAGCAGATCGAACTAGTTACAAACTTCGCTGCCCAAGCTGTCATCGCCATCGAGAACACGCGCTTGCTCGGCGAGCTTCGCGAATCTCTCCAGCAGCAGACCGCCACCGCCGATGTCCTCAGGGTTATCTCAAGCTCATCTGGCACGCTTGATCAGGTCTTTAGCACCATGTTGGCAAAAGCAACAGAACTCTGTGATGCCAGTTATGGCGCTATGTGGCTCTGCGACGGAGATGCTTTTCGGACGGCGGCGTTTCACGGCGACCTGCCCCAGGATTTCATCGCAAAATGGGGTCGTGAAATTATTTATCGGCCAGGATCCGACGTTCCATTGGCGCGGGCGATCGAGACCAGGCGACCTGCCCAGGTCCACGACATGCGTGAAAGTGCGTCTTATATCGCAGGCGATCCGTTGCCGGTGAGTGCGGTCGAAGTGGCCGGAATCCGGACATTGATTGCGGTCCCAATGCTCAGAGAGAACGAACCGATTGGCTCCATTGCAATTTACCGCAAGGAGGTTCGCCCATTTACCGAGAAGCAGATTGAGCTTGTTCAGAATTTTGCAAGTCAGGCCGTCATCGCTATTGAGAATACTCGCCTGCTCAGTGAGTTGCGTGAATCCCTCCAGCAGCAGACGGCAACTGCCGACGTTCTTAAGGCCATAAGCCGCTCGGCCTTCGATCTCAAAACAGTATTGAATGCCTTAGTGGAGGCAGCCGCCCGGCTGTGCGAGGCAGATCAGGGCACGATCGCCCGCGAGCGAGACGGCGTGTACCAACGCGTGGCAGCTTACGGCTACCCCGACGACTTTAAGGAGTACGTCAGAAC
>DATFWM010000730.1:0-2574 GCA_035259295.1 Blastocatellia bacterium
TCCCGGCCTGTGCAAGGAGAATGGAGAGGCTGCGCAGGTCCTAGCAAGAATGGGAAGCATCGAAGAGGTTGGCCGGCTTGTCCTGTTTATCGCCGCCGATGCGAGCTTCACAACCGGGGTGGACCACATCATTTCGGGCGGCGCGGAGATCGGCTACGGCCGAAAGAGCAACAATGTCTGAGGTTCATAGTACCGCATTCATGCGGAGGCTTGTAAGCCATGCGACGAAGCAGGGAGTACGAACTTCCACCTAAAGGCGGGACTACGAGCGTCGATCAGACTGTCGCAGCCGGCATCCCGAAGCGGGCAGCGTAACTCACGTCCTCTGCCACAAACGGCTTCGCGCCGCACGAGTTCCTTATTACGAGTTCAGGCGGAAGAACGATGGTCTGCGGCTTTGATCGCGTCAACTCGTTATCGATCAACCCGATCAGCAGCCGCGCCGCCTGCTGGCCCATTTCATTTCTTGACCACGACACCGTCGTCAGCGGAGTCCTGAGCATATCGCCGTAGTGAATATTGCCAGCGCCGACCAACGCTATCTCGTCGCCGACTCGAACGCCCGCTTCCTCCATCGCTTGCATCGCTCCAATCGCTGCCGGATCGTTAACGGCGAAGATCGCGTCTGGCACATTTCCCTCGGCAAGCCAACCACGCATCGCCGTGTAACCTTCGGACTCGAGCAACCCGCACCGGCGCACCTGTGATTGGACATACCGCAGCTTGCGTTTCGCTAGTGCCTGTTTGTATCCCTCAAATCGCTCCACGCTCACCGATGACGCATCCCCACAGAGGTGGCCTATTCGTCGGTGACCGAGATTGATCAAGTGTTCGGTCGCAAGTTTGCCGACCCGAACGTTATCGGTCGCGACCGAGGGGCTGCGAAGGTCTTTCATAGTGCGGTCGACCAGGACGATCCTTGCGCCGTCTTTTATCAGTTTCCGATATGCGCTTGTGTCGGTGGGCTTCAATACAGAACTGATAATCAAGCCATCGGTTCGATGCAACAAAGCTTCAACCTGGTCGAGTTCCCTGGTGGCGTCCTCCTCGGTGCTGCAGATCAGCAACTGAAAGCCGGCTGGCCGAGTCACAGACTCGATTGCCCGAGTGACTTCGGCGAAGTACAGGTTCATCAAATCGGGCACGACAACGCCGATCAGATAAGATCGATTCGTTGCCAACGCTCGGGCATGTTGGTTTGGCTGATAGTTCAGCCGACGTGCCACTTCCAGGACTCGCTCGCGGGTCTGCGAGTTGATCAGCGGATGATTGTTGATCGCGCGCGAAACGGTCATCTTGGAAACTCCCAACTCGCGCGCGATGTCGGCAAGAGTTATGGCCATGGTTTGAACGACATTCTAGCTGTTACCGGTAACACGCACAAGTCCTACGCAGAAAGTTTCAGAGCATCGATCTCGCTGTGCTGCTGGCTGAAGCCGGTACTCTGAACGCTTGGGACTTTTGGATTTCTTGTTGACATTATCTGCCTGACCATGATAATTAGGCCCAACGTAAGACAAAAGAAGATGATTCGGGCGGCGCAAAAAGCTTTAGCCGCCGTTTAGGAAGTAAGGAGTTCCCTCACTTTTCGATTAGATCAACTGAGTTCGCGCTTTGGCTCTTGCACAAATCGCGCGTTGCTGATTGAAGGCCTGTAGAGGCAATTTGGCCAATGAGAGGGCAAATCAGTGGGCAGTCGCCCTCGCATTCGCTCCGCTCGGAATGGACTAGGAGGAGGCGTTATGAAATCGCAAAAGTCGTCTGCTTTCAGAATGATCATCATCTGCTCGCTGGTCACGCTGCTGCTGCCCAGCTCTCAGCTAACTGTTCTTGCTCAGACGAATGTGGGCCGCATCTCTGGAACCGTCACTGACACATCGGGCGCTGTTATTCCCGACGCGACTGTTATCATCACAAACGAAGCGACCAAGCTGACGCGCACGGTCACGACCGATGACAAGGGCTTCTATGTCGTGACGAATCTGCCAGTGGGTAGCTACACCGTGGCCGCGGAGCAAAAAGGCTTCAAGAAGGCGGTGAAGTCCGACAACAATCTCGTCGCCGACGGGCGCCTCACAGTTGACTTCGAACTGGAAGCCGGCGCCGTCACAGAGAGCGTGACGGTTTCAGCGTCGGCCGGCGAGACCGTCAACACCACCTCGGGAGAAGTAGCGCGCGTCATCGACACCTCGCAGGTGCAGGAGCTTGCGCTTAACGGGCGCAACTACATGCAACTGACAACGCTGATACCCGGCGCGCCTCTGCTCAACGACGATCAACTTGGGCTGATGACCGGTTTGAGCGTCAATCAGCCGATCAACGGGAATCGCGGCAACGCGAATCTGCTTACAGTTGACGGCGGTTTCAACCTCGACTCGGGCAGTAACAACAGCCAAATCAACAACGTCGGCGTAGATTTCATTCGCGAGGTCAAGATTCAGACTTCAAACTTCTCGGCTGAGTACGGGCGCAATTCGGGAGCATCTATCAACATCGTGACGCGCAGCGGTAGCAATAAGTTTCACGGTAGCGCGTTCGAGTTCCTGCGCAACGACAAGCTCGACGCCAATAACT
>DATFWM010000731.1:0-3848 GCA_035259295.1 Blastocatellia bacterium
AGCTTGAAGATGCAGTGAAGAATGCGGCTTTCACCGACGAGGACTTGCTGAGAGCGTTGTACGTCACGGATGAAATCCACGTGAGAAACGGTCAGCTCAAGATCCACGTGCCTGAGACTGGGCCGACCAACCTGATCGGCATGAAAGTGGATTTTGACATCAAGGGAAGAGGCGAGCCGATCGTGCGCGCCGGCAAGAAAGTGACGCATGCGGCGCTCGAGGCGCTGCATAAAGCGCACATCCAGGAAATCGAGATCGATACGCAGCAGCTCGAAGGCGCGTATGCCATCGCCGATATCGTGAACACCGAGAGCGGCGAGGTTTTGCTTGAGGCCAATAATGAAATTACGCCGGCGAAGCTGGCGGAAATCATCGAAGCTGGGGTCGACAAGTTCTCCGTGTTCTTTCCGGAACGCGATGACGTGGGCCCGATTCTTTCGTTGACTCTTAAGAAAGACGTGATCACCAAGCCGGTCGACGCGCTCCTTGAGATTTACCGGAAGATGCGTCCGGGCGATCCGCCGACTGTGCAGACCGCTTATCGCTTGCTCGAAGCAATGTTCTTTGATCCGCGAAAGTTCGACTTTTCCCGAGTTGGGCGTCTGAAGTTCAACATCAAGATGAATAAGCCCGAGCGCGAGCGGATCGACGATCCGTTGCTGTCGGCGCATGACTTCTTCGAAGTTGTCTCGTACGTCCTGAAGATGCGTAAGAACCCGTCGGAATTCCAGTCCGACGACATCGATCACCTCGGCAACCGCCGCGTGCGTGCTGTTGGTGAGTTGTTGGAGAACCAGTTCCGCATCGGTCTTGAGCGCATGGAGCGTGCGATCAAGGAGAAGATGTCGATCCATCAGGAAATGCAGACCACGATGCCGCGCGACTTGATTAACGCGAAGCCCGTGACCGCTGCAGTCCGCGAGTTCTTTGGCTCGAGCCAGCTCTCGCAGTTTATGGATCAGACCAATCCGCTTTCGGAAATCACGCATAAGCGGCGCTTGTCGGCTCTGGGACCGGGGGGCCTGTCGCGTGAGCGCGCGGGATTCGAAGTTCGCGACGTGCATCCGACGCACTACGGACGCATCTGTCCTATCGAGACTCCTGAGGGTCCCAATATCGGACTGATCTCGAGCCTCTCCTGCTTTGCTCGCATCAACGAGTTCGGCTTTATCGAAGCGCCTTATCGCAAGGTCATCGAGGGCCGCGTGGTTGAGTTCGTGCGGATCGTCAACGGTGGCGACACGAAGCTGAAGCCGGGCCAGCATCTCTCGCAAGAGGAAGTCGACAAGGCGAACAAGAAGATTCCGGCTGATGGTCGCAAGGCGGAGTTTGAACCGTGGCCGTTTTACCTGACCGCGTGGGAAGAAGATAAGCATGTCGTCGGACAGGCCAACATTGAGCTGGATGAGACTGGCTACATCGTCAACGAGCGCAATGCGGCTCGAAAGGCGGGCGAGTTCATCCTGGCGCTGCGCAAGGATATCGAGTACGTGGACGTTTCACCGAAACAATTGGTCTCGGTGGCGGCCTCGCTGATTCCTTTCCTTGAGAACGACGACGCGAACCGAGCGCTAATGGGCTCGAACATGCAACGCCAGTCTGTGCCTTTGCTGCGGGCCGAAGCGCCTTACATTGGCACCGGCATGGAAAAGACAACCGCGCGCGATTCGGGCGCAGTGGTGGTCGCTCGTCGCGACGGTGTCGTCGACTACGTCGATTCCGAGCGCATCATCGTCAAGGCCGATCACAACGTCGACGGCACGATCTCGCGCGAGGTGACCGCCGACATCTACACGCTGATCAAATTCAAGCGTTCGAACCAGAACACCTGCATCAATCAGCGAGCCATCGTTCACGTTGGCGAGCGCGTCTCGAAGGGGCAGGTAATTGCCGACGGACCGTGTACGGATCGTGGCGAACTGGCTCTGGGACGAAATGTGCTGGTCGCGTTCATGCCATGGCGCGGCTACAACTTTGAAGACGCAATCCTGGTTTCAGAGCGTCTCGTGAAGGAAGACTATTACACCTCGATTCACATCGAGGAGCTCGAAATCGAAGCTCGGGATACGAAGCTGGGTCCCGAAGAGATTACTCGCGACATTCCTAACGTCGGCGAGAATATGCTTCGCGATCTGGACGAGAGCGGCATCATCCGTATCGGCGCCCAGGTCAAGCCCGGCTCGATCCTGGTTGGCAAAGTGACGCCCAAGGGTGAGACACAGCTGACCGCAGAAGAAAAATTGCTGCGCGCAATCTTCGGCGAGAAAGCCGGCGACGTTAAGGATGCTTCGCTGGTAAGCCCGCCGGGAATCGACGGCACTGTGGTTGATGTTCAAGTCTTTACGCGCAAGGGCCAGGAGAAAGATGCGCGGTCACTGGCGATCGAGGAAGAGGAAGAGAGCCGCCTGCGGCGCGACCTGGAGGACGAGATTCGTATTTTGCAGGAGCAGCGCGATGCTCGAATTTACGAATTGCTCGAAGGCCGGAAACTTTCGGCGGACCTGATGATCAATCGCGAGGTGGTGATTCCAAAGAACGAGCCTATCACTCGCGAAATGCTGCAAAACGTCGAGTCCAAAGCGCTGCGCAAAGTGCAGCTGGTATCGTCTCGAGTCGATATCCCCGGGGAGATCAAAGAATACGAAGATCGCACGGAACGGCAGATCAAAATTCTCTCTGACATCTACGAAGAGAAGATTGCCAAGCTGCGTCAGGGCGACGAGCTTTCACCCGGCGTAATCAAGATGGTCAAGGTTTTCATTGCCATGAAGCGCAAGCTTTCAGTGGGCGACAAGATGGCAGGCCGTCATGGTAACAAGGGCGTGATTGCGCGGATTCTGCCTGAGGAAGATATGCCTTATCTTCCGGACGGTACTCCCGTGGAGATCGTTCTAAACCCGCTCGGCGTGCCTTCGCGTATGAACGTGGGCCAGATTCTCGAGACCCACCTTGGCTGGGCCGCTCGCGTCCTCGGCCTGCACTTCGCAACACCGGTCTTCGATGGCGCAACTGAGAACGAAATTAAGAACAAGTTGCGTGAAACCGGAGCCCGGGCGCGTGACCTCGGATTACCGGAGATCGTGAGCGAATCCGGCAAAGCCATTCTTTATGACGGGCTTTCTGGTGATCCGTTCGAACAGAAGGTGACGGTTGGCTACATCTATATGTTGAAACTGTCGCACCTGGTTGATGACAAGATCCACGCGCGCTCGATTGGACCGTACAGCTTGATCACGCAACAGCCGTTGGGTGGAAAAGCGCAGTTCGGTGGACAGCGTTTCGGAGAAATGGAGGTATGGGCGCTGGAAGCCTATGGTGCGGCGCATATCCTTCAGGAACTGCTGACGGCAAAATCCGACGACGTTGCCGGGCGCTCGAAGATCTATGAGGCCATCGTTAAAGGCGAAGCCGATTTTGATCCAGGGCTGCCGGAGTCATTCAACGTGCTGGTTCGCGAGCTGCAATCACTCTGTCTCGATGTCGAGTTGATTGACAAGAAAGCGGCAGGGAACGGCACCGGCAAGGAAGACGGCGTCGGTGAGGCACTTATTACTAGCGCCGTGGAAGCCTAAAAAAATTCGGATTTCGGATTGCGAATTGCGGATTACCGAAATCCTCGAACTGAATTAAAGGTCGCGAATTGGAAGATTGAAAATCCGCAATCCGAAATTCGCAATCCGAAATTTGGAGAGTTATGTTTCGATTCCAACAAGAAAAACAGCAACTGGCACCCGACTTTGAAGCTATTCGAATCTCGTTGGCCTCACCGGAAAAGATCCGGCACTGGTCCCACGGTGAGGTGACCAAGCCCGAGACAATTAACTATCGAACCTTCAAGCCCGAACGCG
>DATFWM010000732.1:0-3970 GCA_035259295.1 Blastocatellia bacterium
CAACAGAAGCTGAGCCATCACCGCGTTTATCGGGTCCGCCATTCCCGACACGAAATCTGATTTCAATCCCGCGCCAGGGTACTTGTTCAACATCAGTGCGTAAGTTGAAGGAATCATCTGGACCAGGCCGCGGGCCCGCGCCGGGCTTATCGAATAAGCATACGCCTTGTCACGGTTCGTTCCGATCACGGTCAACACCCGCTCTACCAGCGGCCCAGTCAACCCAGCGCTCTTGAACTCGCCTGGATCGATGTGCTCGTTCAGCAGCAACACGCGCAAGACATCTTTCGGTATGACGTCAACGATCGCGCGACCAGGAAAGGCACGCGAGAGGACCCCGCTCGCGCGCAAACGCGAGTAGGCTTTTTCGATGAAGCTGTTCTGCACGTCGATGCCGCGCTTGATCACTTCGTCGGTCTTTATCTCTGCCGAGTACGGCGTGTAAACCGCTTGGATCACCGCCGCGCCCCCGCCAAAGCGATTACCCTCGTTCGAGACCGGATACTTCAGGGCGATGACTTTGCCGCCCGCCGGATCGATGCAAGCGATGTCGGAGTTGAGCCCGTTCTCGCGGCGCATCGAAAGGGTAAATCCTGGCGTCAGCACTTGGAATCCCGAATCGCGCTTCACGGCGCGCACGGTCTTAATTTTGCCGTCGGGTTCGAGGACGGCCAACGCCATTTCGCGGCCGACGATTCCGGTTATCGGAACATCTTTGTATCGATGTCGCCCGACGCGCACGCGTCGAGTGCCAACGGTGCCCATCATCAATTCGACAGATTGGTCTTTGAGTTGTTCCCTGCCCTGTTCGATCTTGGTCAACAGGTTATCAGCGGGTTTCCTGGGATGGTCTACAGCTCCTACGCCACCACCGCCGAGGATGGCAAGCAGCCAAACAGCGACTCTTAACATCCGGTTAAATCTCCCACTACTTGAATTGCGGATGAACTAATACTACCAAATTTGCTCTTTGATTCTCAACAGTTTTTCAAGCATAAGAAATTTGCAAGAAATGGCCTGGTGCGCGTCAGCTCTTCGCGCTTAGAGTCGGAGATCCGGCCGCAACCCCACCCTCGGCAGTGGGTGGATGCTTCAGGTTCAGCCTACAAAAAGGACGCTCTGGATTCTTTCTGTTGCTCTTCTTTCATTCCTCTCCACTCGCGGCGCGAGTGGAGAGGAATGAAAGAAGAGAGGGAACAGAAGAACGGCGGCGTTTCCTCTGGTCTAGGCCGTGTCTGAACGATCCACCCACTGCCGTGGGTGGGATTACGCCTAAAGACGACGCGCGCCCGAAATGGCATGTCGGCTTGCACGCTTGAACTATCACCCTGTACTTTCGATCAAAGGACTTGATGAGTGGGTGATTAGGAACTGAGTATGATTTATCTCGAAGGTATCAAGAAGCTCTTCGTGACCTACGGGCAAGAGTGGCTAGCGGCCCTAATCATTCTCATCGTCGGCGTGCTCATATCTAAACTCAGCCGGCGATGGCTTCGCGCCATCTTGAATCGCAGCCGCATCCGAGACGACCTGTTGCTTAAGAACTTCTTTCTTCGTTCGGTCTCGCTGGCGATATTTCTGGTTGCGATCATCATCGCGCTCGATAGAGTTCACGTGCCCGTCAATTCGCTAATCGCCGGCCTGGGCGTTACGGGCTTGATCTTAGGCTTCGGACTGAGAGACACGCTGTCGAATTTCGCAGCGGGCTTGCTGCTGTTGATCTATAGACCGTTTCGCGCTGGCGAGATCATCGAAGTGGAAGGAGCGCACGGCACCGTCGAAGAGCTGACCATCGTAAATATGCAGATGACCACCTCCGACGGCGTGCGAGTGATCATGCCAAACTCGAAGGTGTGGGGCTCGAAGATTGTTAATTACTCGCTCAGCAAACGCAGACGCTTAGAATTGACTCTTAAGGTTCCAGACACCGACGTTGAGAGAGCCATCGAGACAATCAAAGGAGCGCTAGACGCCGACGATAGGATTTTGAAGAAGCCTGCGCCTCTGGTGCGAGTCACTTCGGTCGAAGACAACGCAGCCACTTTGAGTATATGGGCTTGGACAGATCCTGAGGATTTTCAAGACGTAAGTGCGGATGAATACATCCGACTCTCGGCGCGCTTCGGAGAGGCTGAGCTTCAAATCGTTTGAATCGCTACACTAATTTGCATATCAGATTACAAAAAAGTTCTTGACTTTCTGTGATGGCCTCTATATAGTGGGGCCTGCCTTTGGAATCTGCATCTCAACGGCAACCACGCGGCCCGAAGTTGTTCAGAGTTCAGCCCAGTTTGGATTTCTGAAGTTCTCGACTTCGTTCATTCGAAAATCACCAGCCGAGATTCTTGGCCAGGCGGAGGAACCAGCAGGCCAAGGATTTCGCTCGGCGAAGGCATGACGTTTACGAGGGTTGGAGTCCCCCTATGTATCCTCGAAACGCAAGGTTGTCGCTGGTCGCTTGTTGCGCCTTTTCACTCGCGGCGTTCGTTTGCCTGGCGGTTGCGCAGGGACCGGGCGGCGGGCTAGCTCGCCTTGCCGGCCCGTTCAGCCCTTCTAACGCAAGGACGCTCGACGGAAAGTTAATATACGAGCGTGATTTCTTCCCCGCCTCGCGCTGCGCCTCGTGCCATCAGGATACTCATGCCGCGTGGTCGTTGTCGCTCCATCGCAACGCCGCGCGTGAACCTTTTTATCGCGAAAGCGCCGACATTCTCCTTCGAACTCGTGGAGTCGAGCTCACGCGTCACTGCGAATCGTGCCACACTCCAATTGCGCTCTTCTCGGGCGCGCTAACCAAAGACTCCGGTAAAACGCAAGCGCCGTTCACACGGTTCGACGACGAAGGAGTCACTTGCTCTGTGTGTCACTCGATTGTCGAGGCGCGAGTTGACGGAACGGGCAGCTTCACCATTCGGAGGCCCGCCTTGCTTGCAAAGGAGGACGGCACGCCGATCTTCGGCGACTTCACCGACCAACAGATACTTGGCGACGTTCCGGGCCACAAGCGCGCGGTGATGAGACCGCTGCTTCGCTCGCCTGAGTTCTGCGCAACCTGTCACAAGGTAGTCGCGCCGCCCGAGCTTAACGGCTACAAGAATATCAAAGGCTTCTCGGCATACGACGAGTGGCAGCAGTCGGGGGCGTCACTCGAATCGGCCGTGCCCTTTTACCGTCGTGACGCTCGCGCGGACTGTCGCGCGTGCCACATGCCAAAGATTGAGAGCCACAACGATCGCGCGGCCAAGAGCGGAATGATTGCGTCGCATCGCTGGCCAGGCGCCAACACTGCAGCGCCGATGTTCTACGGCCAGAGGGAACAAGTTGGTCTGATCGAGAGCTTCCTGAGTTCCAACGTACTTGCCGTGGACATCTTCTCGCTGCGGCTTGTGGCAACCGGTGAGCTGATCGCCCCGCTCGACTGCTCTTCAGAGAATCGAATCAACCTGAAGCCCGGCGAGGAAGTGATCGCCGAAGTGGTCGCTTCCAATCGAAACGCCGCTCACTCGTTTCCGCCTGAAGTGCGCGACCTCTATGAAGCATGGGTCGAGTTCAAAGCGGACGATGAAACAGGAAAGACAATCTTTCACAGCGGATACATAAGACCTGATGGGATGCTGGATGAGAGCGCGCATGTCTATAAACAGTTGCTTCTCGACGAATCCAGCCGAGTGATCACCAGGCATCAAATTTGGACCACAAGCATCAAGGCCTACGACAATGCGATTCAGGCCGGCCGTTCCGATGTAATTCGATTCCGTTTCCGCATTCCAGACGCAGTTGTTGGGTCTTCAAGCGTCAGACTCACAGCGAGAATTAATTATCGACGTTTCAATCAGGAGTACACGAATTACGTTTTGACGATGCGAAACGCGCGAATGTCAGTTCCTGTGGTTCAGATGGGTGAAGCAACCGCAGTGATTAACAGTCAGCCTTCCCCGCTCGCGCGACCGTCCGGCATCGACAATCGAGC
>DATFWM010000733.1:0-9400 GCA_035259295.1 Blastocatellia bacterium
GCTGTTGAAAGAGTGTTTCATATTTCAGCACCTGCACTACGATCCGCGACTGGCGAACTACACTGAGCTTCCGGCTGTGCACTGGTTCTCTTACTCCTCGCTGTGTGGAATGGGACGGCAGGCAGGTTTCGCGCGGTTTTACTCTCTGCTGGATCTGCTTGATGAAAACGATTCAGCGATCCAAAACAGCAAGCTTAAGAAGTGGCTGCTGAAAAAAGTGAAGTACAACCCCTGGCTGCGGGCGTTGGTTCTCACCCAGCGCGGAGACACGATCATAATGCTGAAGAAGTAGAGGCGAGTTTATGTGCGGTATTGTTGGAATGTTCGGACCTGAAGAGGCGATGACGCCCGAGCGAAGGCTTGGCGTGGTCGCACAGATGTGTCAGGTCATCGAGCATCGCGGGCCGGACGATGATGGCTTTCATATCGACGGCGGGCTCGCCCTGGGAATGCGACGGCTGTCAATAATCGATTTGTTCACGGGCCGTCAGCCCATCTCGAACGAGGATGATTCGATATGGATCGTATTCAACGGTGAGATTTATAACTTCAAGGAGCTTCGCGACGACCTGATCAGCCGAGGCCATGTCTTTCAGACGGGCACAGACACTGAAGCCATCGTTCACCTGTACGAAGACGAGGGCGAACGCTGTGTAGAGCGCTTGCGCGGGATGTTCGCGTTCGCAATCTGGGACAAGCGCGAGCGAAAGCTGTTCATCGCCCGCGATCGCGTTGGAGTAAAGCCGCTTCACTATTGTCTGGCGGGCGAGACCCTAATCTTTGCTTCCGAGATAAAGTCGATTCTTCAGCATCCCGCAGTATCTCGCGAGGTGAACCTTGAAGCGATCTCCGACTTCCTCACATTCGGCTACGTTCCGGACCCAGCAAGCGCATTTCGGGGGATATTCAAGCTCGAGCCCGGCCACACGTTGACCTTCAAGGACGGGCGGCTTACGACAAGGCGCTATTGGGACTTTAACTACCATCAAAACGGCGAGGATGGGCCGCCTCGCGAAGAGACTTATTACACCCAGCGCATCCGGGAGTTGATCGCCGAATCGGTCAAGCTGCGGTTGATAAGCGATGTTCCGCTGGGCGCGTTCCTGTCGGGCGGAATCGATTCGAGCACCGTGGTCGCGATGATGGCTCGCGAGATGAACATGCCGGTCAAGACCTTCTCGATCGGCTTCACCGAGTCGAGCTTTGATGAGCTTCATTATGCGCGTATAACCGCAAAATATTTCAACACCGAACATCATGAATTCATCGTCACGCCCGACGTGTGCAAGATAGTCGAAGAAATAATCTGGCATCACGACGAGCCGTTCGCCGACGTCTCCAGCATACCAACTTATATCGTGTCGAAGATGGCCCGCGAACACGTGACCGTGATTCTATCGGGCGACGGCGGCGACGAATTGTTTGGAGGCTACGATCGATATCTGGTGGACCGCAAACGCGAAGTGTTCGAGCGAATCCCCAGTTTCCTGCGGCGCAATTTCATGCTCAGAGCAAGCCGCGCGATTCCGCGGGCGACGTATGGCAAGAATTTCCTGCGCAACGCGGCGCTCGATCCGGACGCTCGCTACGTCGATAGCATCTCGTACTTCGACGAAGAATTGAAGCGAAACTTGCTCTCGTCATGGGTGCGGGGATCGCTCAATGGCCGCGACTCGTCGGCCGCCTTCAGGCGGCTACTCGCGGAGCCGCGGTCTCCTGAGCGCCTCGATCACTTGCTCTACCTGGACAGCAAGACCTACCTGCCCGGCGACATACTGACAAAGGTCGATCGCATGAGCATGGCGCATTCGATCGAGGCGCGCGAGCCGCTGCTGGATCACAAATTGATCGAGTTCGTTCAGTCCGTGCCAGCGTCGCTAAAGCTGCGCGGTTCAGTGAGCAAGCATGTTCTCAAGTCGGCCGTTCGCGGTCTGATACCCGATGAGATTGTCGATCGCCAGAAGCAAGGGTTCGGAGTCCCGATCAGAAGCTGGTTCAACAACGAACTTCGCGAGTTGCTCTACGACACGCTGACCGACTCACGAACCAGGCAGCGCGGCTATTTCAATCAGAAGGCGGTCGAGGAGATTCTCGACGAGCATCGCCGCCGTCGGCGCGACAACTCGACCCATCTCTGGGGGCTGCTGACTCTCGAGCTGTGGCACCGGGCCTTCATCGACCGCGTGCCCGACCCAAACTTCGAGGGCGCAAAGCGAATCGAGCTTGATCGCTTGAGGGTCGATCCGGCCATTGTCGCGGAGGGATGCGCGCGATGAGCGCAGCGATGTCCGAAGCATCAATAGTCAGGCATACGTCAGTGGCGGGCGAGTCCGCGCGCTCGCGGCCGCGCGTTCTTCATCTGATTGACAGCTTCGAGATCGGCGGCACCGAGCGGCAGGCGGTCGAGCTCCTTAAGCGACTCGACCGCGAGCGCTACGATGTGCGACTTGCAGTGCTGCGCAAGGGGGGACCGTTCTTCAATGAGATCGAGCCGCTCTTTCCCGTGGTTCCGGAGTTTCCGCTTAACTCGTTTTACGACGCGAACGCAGTGAAGCAGCTTGCGCGTCTGTGCGCGCTCATGCTGCGAGAAAGGATTGACATTCTCCACGCTCACGACTTCTACAGCGGTTTCATTGGGTCGGCTGGTGCGCGACTC
Source organism: Blastocatellia bacterium (assembly GCA_035259295.1). Taxonomy (GTDB): domain Bacteria; phylum Acidobacteriota; class Blastocatellia; order UBA7656; family UBA7656; genus Onstottus_A. Next base: position 2,657 of record DATFWM010000733.1, read on the forward strand.
GTGGGCGTGAAAGTGATCGCCTGCCAGCGACACTTAAAGCTGTCAAACCGGCGAGTTCATCTCGGTGGAACAAGAGCGATTCATCGACTTGCGCATCGGATACTAGTGAACTCGCAAGCGATTCGCGAAAAAATTGTCGAGCATGACACAGCGCGAGCTGAGAAGATTGTGGTCATTAATAATGGCGTCGAGATCGCTGAGCCCTCGGCGCCGGCTCGCGACGAGCTTCGGTGCGAGTTGGGACTCGCGAGCAATGTCAAGCTGATCGGCATGGTTGCAAGGCTGCAAGAGGTGAAGGGCCATCGGTTCTTCATCGAAGCCGCTGCACGTATTTCGCGCAGCGGCGTCGATGCGCACTTTGTGCTTGTCGGCGATGGTCCGCTCAGAAGCGAGATCGAGAAGCAGATTGATGATCTGGGCATCACGACTCGCGTGCACCTACTTGGCGATCGAACCGATGTCGCTCGGTTAGTCTCTGCATTCGACTTGCTAGTGCTCGCATCGTTGCATGAGGGTTTGCCAAACGCAGTGATGGAAGCGATGGCGGCGGGCGTTCCGGTCGTCGCCACGGCGGTTGGAGGCGCGAAGGAACTGATCCTCGACGGTGAAACCGGTTACCTTGCTCCTCCCTCTAATGCTGCCGCTCTTGCTGAACGAATAGCGTTTGCGCTTGGAGACGAAACGGAGCGTGTGAGGATCACCAATGCAGCTCGCAACCATATCGCGGCATCATTCGGGATGGAGCGAATGGTTGAGTCGGTTGAGCGGTTATATGACGAGTTAATGGAAAACATGTAGGGGCGGAGGGCCGCTCTACAAGATTCGATGACTGGAAACAAGAACATCAGAGTCTGCATAGTAGTCGCATCGATCGACATTGTCGGCGGCCAAGCCGTCCAGGCTTTGCGACTCATGGAAGGTCTCGGCGAAGAGCCCGGAATTGAAGCGGAATTGTTGCCGATCAATCCGCGACTGCCGCGACCGCTTCGATGGTTGCAACGAATCAAATATGTGCGAACGTTGGTAACGTCGATCGCTTACATTGCAAGCTTGTTGATCCGACTGCCGCGATTCGATGTCGTGCATGTTTTTTCGGCATCTTATTTCTCATTCGTGCTGGCGCCTACACCTGCGATCCTCATCAGCAAGCTCTACGGCAAGCCCGTGCTGTTGAATTATCACAGCGGCGAAGCTGAGGACCATCTGCGACGATGGAGACGCACGGCGCTTCCAATAATCAAGCTCGCCGATCGAGTGGTCGTGCCGTCGGATTATCTGGTCAAGGTTTTTGCTCGATTCGGCGTGGATGCCGACGCGGTCCGCAACACCGTGGATCTTTCGACTTTTCGCTTTCGCGCGCGCCCGGCTTTCCGGCCGGTGCTGCTTTCCAACCGCAATCTTGAGCGTCACTACAACGTGGAGTGCACGCTGCGAGCATTCGCTCTTGTTCAAACCCAGATTCCGGAAGCTCGACTGATTGTTGCCGGCGATGGCACTGAGCGGCGTAGCCTGCTTGAATTAGCTCAGAATTTTCAGCTTCGCAATGTGGATTTCCGCGGTGCAGTCGCGCCACAAGACATGCCGGCGTTGTACGACGAGGCCGATATATTTGTAAACGCTTCCGACGTTGACAACCAACCGCTCTCAATCATCGAGGCGTTTGCTTCGGGCTTGCCCGTGGTGACCACGGATACTGGCGGCATCGGCGAAATGGTAAGCGACCATGAAACGGGATTGATATTCACCCAAGGTGATCACGTTGCGACGTCCGAACGCGTGATTGGTTTGTTGACTGACCACGAGCTTGCTGCGCGAATGGTGAGTCGAGCCCGAGAAGAGAGCAACAAGTATACGTGGGCCGCTGTTGGAAATCAGTGGCTCAAGATTTATCGTGAGCTGGCTTCCGCAATCAACATCGCGAGGGCGGAGCCGGCTCCTCAGGCACAAGGCTCAGGGAGGATTTGAAGGTGGCATTGTTAGCAGAAACTGCGACCGGCCTGCAACGCGTCGAGGAAATGGAGGTGCGGTTCGAGTTCGGCAAGAACTGGAGCCGATTTATTGCGCTTGTTGACGAGGATCGCATAGCAAAAGCCGCTAACTCGCTCAGGCAGTGGCTTGAGGTTGACGATCTGGAAGGAAAGAGCTTTCTAGACGTCGGATCGGGAAGCGGACTCTATAGCCTCGCGGCGCGACGTCTTGGCGCGCGGGTTCACTCGTTTGATTACGACTCGCATTCTGTAGCCTGTACCGCTGAACTCAAGAGGCGTTATTTTCCACGCGATTTGAATTGGACAGTTGAGCAAGGCTCTGCCCTCGATGCGGACTACTTGAGATCGCTTGGAACGTTTGACGTTGTGTACTCTTGGGGCGTGCTGCATCACACGGGGCAGATGTGGCGGGCGCTTGACAATGTGCAAGGCTCGGTCGAACCGGGCGGCAAGCTGTTCATCGCGATTTATAATGATATGGGCTCGCAGAGCACCCGCTGGCGCCTTGCGAAGCGAGTGTATAACCAGCTACCCAGGCCTTTTCGGCTTCCTTTTGCGCTTGTTGTAATGGCGCCTTCCGAAGCAAAGTCCGCGTTGCGCGCGCTCGCCACGTTTCGGGTTCGTGAGTACGTTCGCTCGTGGATCCAGCCCCGGCCCGAAAGAGGCATGAGTCGCTGGCGCGATATTATCGACTGGGTCGGTGGTTATCCTTACGAAGTGGCTCGGCCAGAAGAAATCTTCGAGTTCTGTCGCGCCAGAGGGCTGGCGCTAACCAAGATGCAGTGTGGGGGCGTTGGTCTGGGCTGCAATCAATTCGTCTTCGCTAGAGAGCGTCAGCGCGCGGCAGCATCATTCTGAGTTCAAGCTTGAGCTTGCCCAACACTCAGCGATGCAAAGGTTGAACTCCGAGCATCCCCAAACGGGTTCTGGTGAAACTCGTCAAATAGACATTTCCTTCACATGAGGGTCCAAGCGAATTCTGTCTTAGGATGACACGCATCGCACAGCTTAAGAAAGTTCGTGGCAGAAGCTTTCGGGAGATTAGCCTGCGGGGCAAACAGCAACTCGCCAAATTCAACGAGCGCGTGTTGGGCTCGGCTGAAATGACCGACAGAGCGCTCCTTCGAGAAATCAATCCGGCGGCGCGCGACGGAAATGGGGAAGGCTTAGCGATGCTCATCCTCGAGCGCATTCGCCGGGCGCCCGCGATGATATTCGTCCCCTCCCTTGCTCGTCGCCAAGAACTGGCGTCGATCGTCAGGCGCCGCTTTCCAAACGAGCGACGCGCGCTGCTTGAACGCGCCGAGCGAGCGGTTAAGAGGCGATTCGATCTGTTGGGTTTTACCGATCTGAGTTTCGGCGATCCGATCGACTGGCAGCTTGATCCGACTACCGGCAAGCGAACGCCGCTAGTCCACTGGAGCACGATAGACTACCTCAACCCGAACATCGCCGGCGATAAGAAAGTCACGTGGGAGCTGAACCGGCACGCGCATTTTATCACGCTTGGTCAGGCATATTGGTTGACCGGTGACGAGCGATTTGCGGAAGCATTCGTTTCGCAAGCGACCTCATGGATGGACGCCAATCCTCCAAAGCTGGGCATCAATTGGGCGAGCAGTCTCGAGCTGGCGTTTCGAGTCATCGCCTGGTTGTGGGCGCTGCACCTGTGCTCCGATTCGGATCGCTTGAGCGCAAAGTTCGTGTCTCGATTCGTCAAGTATCTTGTGGCGCAGGGCCGTCACATCCAGGGTTATCTCTCCCACTACTTCAGTCCCAACACGCACTTGACGGGGGAAGCCCTCGGTCTGTTCTATCTCGGCGCGACGCTGCCTGAACTCGCACGCGCCCGCCGGTTTCGCGACACCGGTCTCAAGATTTTGCTCGATCAATTAGGTCGCCACATTCGCGGGGATGGAACTTATTTCGAGCAGTCGTCCTTCTATCACCGGTACACCGCAGACTTTTATGCAAACCTGGTCGTTCTCGCTCGCGCGCTGGATTTAGAGTTGCCCCGCGAAGTAGAAGAACGGCTTTCATATGCACTCGAGCATCTGATGTGGATCACCAAACCCGATGGTAGCTCGCCGCTGTATGGCGACGACGATGGCGGGCGGCTGCTCACGTTAAACAGTCGCGGGGCGGACGACTTTCGCGACACCCTCGCGATTGGGGCAGCGTTGCTTGGTCGAGGTGATTGGAAGTTTGTCGCCGGCAACGCGCCAATTGAGATGCTGTGGCTTCTCGGTCCGCAGGCACTCGAATATTACGATCAGCTTCCGGCGAAAGCTCCGGATGAAACCAGCCGCGCGTTTGTCGATGGCGGTTACTTCGTGATGCGAGACGGCTGGGCGAATGAGTCCAGCTACGTGCTCATCGACTGCGGCCCTCACGGTGAGGGGAACTGCGGCCACGCGCACGCCGACGCGCTGTCATTCGAATACGCTGCCGATGGGAAGACCTGGGTGATCGATCCAGGAACTTTTACTTACACCGGTGACGCGAGTCTGCGTGATTACTTTCGATCGACCGCTGCGCACAACACAATCACGATTGACGGCCAGTCACAATCGGCGCCCTCGGGACCCTTCGCCTGGAACGCCATCGCTAAGTCGCAGACGAACGAGTTTGAAGAGCGCGACGGCTTCGTCTATTTCGAAGGCTCACACAATGGATATGAGAGGCTTGAAGATCCAGTTACGCACACGAGGTCGATTCTCTTCATGAAGCAGAGCGGCGACCGTAAGATCCTGCCGATTGTGGTCGTGCGAGATCGGTTCAACGCTCGGGAGCGTCATCACTACGCGCTCAGGTATCACTTCGGTCCTGGTTGTTCAGCGCTCGCTTGTGGCAACACCGTTGGAGCTTCGGCAGACGGACGCGCGATCGGTGTGAGCGTGTTTGCCCAGGGCGATCTCAAGTCGAGCATCGAGGAGGGATGGGTCTCAAGATGTTACGGAAGACGGGAGCTTGCGCCGGTCGCGCTCTTTGAAGCCGACGGCGTCGGACCACAGGAGTTCGTCACGATCATTGCGCCTTGTAAGGGCGGCCTGGGAGCGCAGGCATCTTGCCTGCAGGCACAGGCGGCAATCGAGGCAGGCAGGATGCCAGCGCTCTCAGGCGGCCAGATCGAGATTACTATTCACCCCGCCGACGAGTTTGATTTATCCTGCAGTGATCCCCCGAAAGGAATTTTAATCAACAAATCGAAGCTCACCGTCGAGGACTCAAATTAGATGTGCGGGATCTGCGGCATTGCTATTCCTGAGAGCTCGGACCGTTCAGTCGATGAGGCGGCGCTCATTCGAATGCGCGACAGCCTCACGCATCGCGGACCCGATGACGCGGGAGTGGTGATCGACGGCCGAGTCGGACTCGGACATCGGCGCCTTTCTATCGTCGACCTCGCGGGCGGGCATCAGCCGATGTCCAACGAAGACGGAAGCGTTTGGATAACTTATAACGGTGAAGTGTACAACCATCGCGACCTGCGTCCTCAGCTTGAACAGCGTGGTCACCTTTATCAAAACAACAGCGATACCGAGACAATCATTCATCTTTACGAAGAGCACGGCCCGCGCGCGGTCGAGCAGCTTCGCGGGATGTTCGCCTTCGCGATTTGGGACAAACCTCATCGCCGCCTCGTTCTCGCGCGCGATCGGTTGGGAATCAAACCACTCTACTACACGCTTTCTGATGATGGCGTAATCTGCTTCGCGTCGGAGATTAAAGCTCTCATAGAGGCGCGCGCGGTGAGAGCCGAACTCAACTACGACGCGCTTGCAGATTACGCCGCCAACCGCTCGACGTCCGGTGAAGAAACTTTGTTCCGCGGCGTGAAGCGACTCGGGCCGGGTCACACGTTGGTGTGGACTGACGGAAGAGTTCACATCGAGCAGTATTGGGACGTGAGCTTCGCAAAGCCTGACCAGCCAGCGAGCGAGGCGCAATACATCGAACAGTTCTCGGAACTCTTTTATGAGTCCGTCAGGCTTCGGCTGATGGCCGACGTGCCGCTGGGAATGTTCCTGTCGGGGGGAATAGATTCGAGCGCCATCGTCGCGGCGATGAGCGAGATGGTTTCGGAACCGATCAAGACCTTCTCAGTTGCGTTCGACGAACGCGAAGCAAACGAGCTTGAATACGCGCGCATGGTAGCGCGCGCGTTCGGCACAGATCATCACGAGATTGTCGTCAGCCCGCAGCAGTTCTTCGACGCGCTGCCGTCGCTCGTTTATCGGGAAGATGAGCCAATCGCTCATCCTTCAAGCGTCCCGTTGCATTTCGTGTCCAAGCTTGCGAGCCGTCACGTCAAGGTTGTGCTGACCGGCGAAGGAAGCGACGAACTGTTGGCAGGTTACGACAAGTATCGCAAGACGGTTTACAACCTTGCGCTCGGGCGAGCGTATCACGGCGCGGTACCGGACTCTTTGCGAAACGCAGTAGCGCGGTCGATCTTGAATCATAATGGCAACGGCTCATCGCGATTCCGTCAAAAGCTCTCGCGAACGTTTCTTTGTCTCTCGCCCGAAATTGAAGACATATACTTCGATAACTTTTCGGTCTTCTCGCGAGCAATGCAGCGGCGGCTTTTCACGCGCAACGTGCTTGACCGAATGAACGAGCTTGATCCGTATGCCGCGCCGCTCAAACTCATCGGGGTTACCGATTCGCCCGCGCTGCTTGATCAGTTGCTCTCAGCCGATCTGAAGACTTACCTCCACGAGCTTCTGATGAAGCAGGACCAGATGAGCAT
>DATFWM010000734.1:0-6617 GCA_035259295.1 Blastocatellia bacterium
AGCACGAACGCCCACTGCCAGCCAAGATGTATCGCAATCCATGGAACAGTGAGCGGCGCCACAACCGCCCCGACGTTCGTGCCCGCATTGAAGATCCCGGTCGCGAGCGCTCGTTCTTTCTTTGGAAACCATTCCGCGACAGTCTTGATTGCGGCCGGAAAATTTCCCGACTCGCCGATACCTAGAGTCGCGCGGGCCAGCCCGAACTGAAGCGCCGAACGCGCAGTCGCGGTGAACATGCCTGCGACGCTCCAAAGCGTAATCGCAATCGCATAGCCGATCTTCGTGCCGAACCGATCCATCAATCGGCCCGCCACTAGCAAACCGATCGCATAGGAGGCGTTGAAAGCCGCAACAATGTTTCCATATTCGATTTCGGACCAGCCGATGATGGCCTGGAGGTCTTTCGCAAGGATGCCAATCACCTGGCGGTCAACGTAATTGATGGTGGTGGCGAAGAACAGCAGCGCGCAAATAACCCAACGATACCGGCCAACTGTAGTCAGCGACAACTGTGCCGACTCTTGCCCGGACGCTTCACGAGGCACTGCCTCGATTAAATCAGTTGCTTCTTTCATGATTTGGTTGCTGCTTATCACAACAACGACGTCCACTAGGAACGCGGGGGAAGAATTCAAATCGAGAAGAGGGTTCGCCCGTTAGTAGCTGGCATCTTGGTGTTTCCCCGTCTGCTCCCTGTGGTTGCGGGTCACGGATTCGTGCCGATTCCGGAGTTGTACTCTTCCAGGACCTTTTGAGCTTTCGCACTCGGACTTATGAAGGCGAGTCGCTCGCTCGAATCATAACCGCAGAAGACTCCGACGATCTGGCCCTGCTCGTTATACACCGGGCTGCCCGAAAAGCCATCGACTGCATCCACCTTGATCGACCAAAACTGTTTTCCCTCGAATGTGTAGGGTCCCTGGAAGACTCCTCTTCGCAACATGCTGTTTTCGTGAGGGCGCGCGATAAGAACGATCGGCTGGTTGACTTCGGGATCGATCTGGAACGTCGGGTTCTTGGCGTCTTTTGGCGACGTGCATACACTCAACAGAACGAGGTCGGCTTCTTGGTCCGCTTTCACCACCCTTGCCGGGCAACCATTCACGTAGGCTCTGACCTGAAGCTCGTCATTAGCTTTGAATCCCAGCAGCCTCCTTTTGGAGAGACTCAGTTTCCCTGATACCACGTGGTATGCGGTCATAACCAGCCCGTCGCCCACCACGAAGCCAGTCGCGTATGCGTTTGGGCCTACGTCGGTCAGCATCGAAAGCACACGCTCGGCCGCATTTCGATTCTTTTTGCTGAACTCCAAAGCTACAGACAAGGTATAGCGTTGTCTCTGTTTCAAAATCTGTGATGCAGTGTTCTCTGACGCGGAGTTTGAGCCGAAGACAGATAGCACTACAGCAAGAGAAGCGAAATAGCGAACCTTCTTCATCTGAGCCTCCTGTTTAAAAAATCAGAGATAGAGTCCACGGAGTTCCGCCAGTCTATCAAAGCATCGGCCATTCGCCAAATGTATTGAGTCAGTACCGCGAGCGGTAGCGAGCAGAGCTCCCGCGGCTAGCTGCCGCTCGTTACCGCTCGCGGTACTGACAGCACCATGTGAAGTGCTTCCATAAAGAAGTAGTCTCCCCACATCACCGACTCGTCTATCCCCCAGTTCATCGGTCGGTGGTAAACTCCGTGGCGAAGAATACCTTCATGCTTCGCGTCGTCCGAACCGAGAAACTCATCGCTTGTGAGCGTATCTAAAATACCAAACGTCGCGCTGCGATAGACCTTTGAGTCGCGACGGGTGCCTTCGATATCTTTTAGCTTCCAGAACGCGGCTGCGACGATCGCCGCCGCCGAACTGTCCAGTGGCTCTTTCGGAATCTTGGGAGCGCCATAATCCCAAAACGGCACGCCGCTCTCAGGCGTGTTCTCCAGATAATAACCTGCGCAGCGTTCAGCCGTTTCGAGGAAAAACCGATCCCCGGTAAACAAGAACGTGTCCGTAAAGCCATAGATCGCCCACGCCAACCCGCGAGCCCAGCAAGTGAAAGGCGAGTAGCCTTGCTGAGTAGACAGATTGCGAAACTGGCCGCGAACTGGATTGAAGATTGCTTCGTGTGTGACCATTCCTTCGCGGTCCATGAGCCTGTCGCCGCTCTTGTGAACGAGATACTTCTCGGTCGTCTTCGCGTGAGTGACAGCTCTACGAAACAACTCCTGCTCGCCTCCAAGCTGATGCGCGCGGAACAATAAGCGAATGTTCATCATCACGTCGATGAACAGCGATTGCGGCCCGTGGAAAGAGTAGATGTAATGATCCTCTCCAGTTTCCTTCCATCGAAACGATTGAATCGTGCCGGCGGTGATCAGAATATCTTTTAGCCACAGCCTCGTTGGATCATCGTCATCGAGCAAACGGTACCAGCGATCGACTGTCGTCATGAAAATGAATCCGAGATCGTGAACATCGCGGTCAAACTTTCGTGGCTCGAGCGCCCGTGTGTATTCCTCAGCAGCTTGTCTCCACTTTCTCTCACCTGTCCGTTCGAACGCCACCCACATCATTCCCGCATAGAAACCAGGACACCAATCGGTCCAGATGTAAGCAGGGCGAGTCCAGATCCCGCTTTCGGTGTAAATCGGAGCAGGTTTGTTTGCCGGCCACTTCGGAAGCATGTGCTCCAACTGACTCACGCCGAAATCAAACGCCCGCTCGATCCGCGCAAGTGAAGCTGCTTCATCAATGTTCTCAGGAATTCTCATCGTCGAGATCACAACCGTCGAAGATTCATTCCTCCGCTCACCTCGATCGCCGTCCCCGTGGAATACTCGAAGCTGCCCGACACCAAAGCAGCGACCGCTTTGCCGACGTCTTCAGGTAGTCCCCATCGCCTTTGCGGAATCAATCCATCTTCGATCAAGCGGTCGTATTTGTCCTGAACCGGCGCTGTCATATCGGTCTTGATTATTCCGGGCCGGACTTCGTATACGTTGATTCCGTACTCCGAGAGCCGGTCAGCAAAGATCGCTGCTGCCATGCTCAAGCCAGACTTTGAAATACAATACTCCGCCCGCGAAGGTGACGACATGTAAGCCGACACCGAGGTAATGAAGACGATCTTGGCTTTCGCTTCGGCCTGAGGCTTCATCTGATCGATCATCTGTCTCGCGATGCGTTGAGTCAGAAAGAACGCGCCTCTCAAATTGATTGACATGACACCATCAAAGCTGGATGGCGTTGTCTCCAAAACATCCAGCCGACGTTCGGGCGCGACACCCGCGTTGTTGACAAGTACATCGATGCCGCCGAATTGATCGACGACTGTTTTCACCATCTGTTCGTGGTCTTCAAGAATCGAGACATCCCCTTGGACCGGCAAGAACGCGCCGCCGCATTCTTCCACCCTCCCTTTGACTTCGAATATGCCGCCTTCAGTGAGAACTCTCGAGCTGCCGGCGACGTCGTAGCCGACTTTGGCAAGCTCAATCGCAACCGCGCGACCGATTCCACGGCTTGCGCCAGTGATGAATGCTACTGGGCGTTTATCTTTCAAACCCTACGCCTCCGCGAAATGCTCTCGATGACGATTCTTTATTTGCGTAAGCCGCGCTGCCATTTCTGAGTTCTTGTAGTTCGGATCGAGTGGATAACATCCCGACGGCAAGCCGTTGCGCGGAGCGGTCGTGCAGTCGCTGAATGTGCGGCACAGTCGCTTTCGTTCGAGCTTTCGACCGTCCAACACGTGCAGCGGCAATTCGGGATACGCCAGAACCATTCGTCCGAGCCCGATGCTGTCCGCCCAACCTCCGCGCACCGCGGCTTGCGCAACGTTCGGTAAGAATTCTTGCAAATAGCTGAACGCCGTTCCAACAATCAACAGGTTGGGGAATTGCTGCTTCAACTCGCGCGCGGCGTTCATTTGTCGGGCCACTCCTACAAGCGGGTCTTCGGGCGGCAAGTAGCCATCCGAGGGCGGGAACAGCGCCGGACGTTGAACGTGCGGATTGTAGTAAGGTGATCCCGCCGAGATATTCACCAGCTTGATGCCAAGCTCCCCAAGCAGTGATAGAAAGCGCGCTGCGCAGGTCAAATCAGGTTCAGTAGGATCATTCACGTTTACACCAAAGCCACATCGATAAGGCAACAATTCCGCGAACTCTTCAGGAATGCCACCGCCGGGCTTGCCAGGAGTCGATCGCGCCGGATCGGGGCGGAACGGCACGATGTCAAATGCAGATAACCTGACGCCGATTTCAAGTCCCGGCGCCGACGAGCGAATCCCTTCCACAACTTCTCTCAAGAAGCGAGTGCGTCCCTCGAAGCTTCCGCCATAATCGCCATCACGTGTGTGAGCGCTCAGGAACTCGTGGCCCAGGTAACCGTGGCAGTGCTTCACGTCAACGAAGTCAAAGCCTGTCTCTTGCGCTATGTGCGCCGCGCGATGAAACACTTCGATGATCCGGCGTATCTCGCCGTCGGTCATCAACGGATGATTCGAGTCGAGGCCCAATCGCTTATCCAGAATCGGATGGTGATAAAGGATACGAGGTTCGGGCCTGCCTTTAACGTTCGGCTGACAATAACGGCCCGAATGCGTCAACTGAAGACCAATCAGCAATCCGTCAGTCGAGCCTGTGGCCTGACGATGCTCGGTCAACAACATCGCACGCAGGCGCGCAAGGTCATCCCGCGTGTGCTCGGCAATCACAAGCTGATTAGGATTTGCGCGACCCTCATGCAGCACGGCAACCGCTTCGCCGCCCCAGATCAGCTTCGCGCCGCTTCGCCCAAAATTCCGCCAGCGCCGCATCGTCAACTCGGTTGGACGACCGTCCGCGGTGCCGTCCCAGCCTTCCATCGGATGAATCGCGAAACGGTTTCCAACCGTGGTTCCGTTGAAACTCAGCGGCCGAGCGAGCGGTGATTCCTCTCCGGCTGACACTTCCTCGTCGCAGGGGATCGCGACGTTGTGCTCTTCGAGATGGCGTTTGAACGCCGACGCGTCCCGCAAACTTCCGAGGTGCAGGAAATGCTGTTCGTCCATTTCAAGCCTGATGCCACTAAGTCACGCGAGACACGAAGCAGCACCAAGTACTTCGTGTGACTTTGAGTCTTCGAGCCTTCGTGGCGAAATGAGTAGCTCAAGTTCTCGCTGATACCGCCGCGATCTCTGCGGGTCCGGACGCTGGAGTTCGCTTTAGTCTCGACACGGCTAACGCGCCGAGCAGCGCAATCGCAATCAGAGTCGCGAAACCCAGACGATAAGCGCCGGTCTGGTCGCGCATGTAACCGATCAGCATCGGCGAGGTCGCTTCGGCTACGCCGTCCGCGGTCAACACCACACCCATCAACCTTCCAAGCACTCGAACTCCGAACAGCTCGGCCGCCATCAATGGTATGATCAAATACTCTCCGCCGAGCCCCAGTCCGAAAACCGCAGCGAACAGATACATCACGCCGGGGCTCGAAGCAAAAAATAGCATCGGGATCGCCGATGCGACCAACAAGTAGATCAACAGCATCACGTACTTTTTTGGCAAGTGATCAGCAAGCCAGCCCATCAACAAACGCCCGATGATGCTGAACGTCAGAACGAGCGAGATGATCCTCGCCGCTTCGCTTTGCGCGTAGTTTTGATCGAGACTCAGAAATAGCTTCAAGTGTTGATTTGTCCCGCCGACTGCTCCGATCGAACACATGCTGCCAAGCGCGAGCAAGTAAAAGGCCGGATTGCGAAAGACCGGCGTCGCTAAAGTACGCGGCTCTTCGCTCTTCTTTGCCACGTTGCCGTCGGGTGACTCTTTTACAAAGAAGGCGAGCGGAAGCGCAAGCGCGATCATCAACACCCCGACGCCTCTTAAAGATCCGCGCCAGCCATAACGCTCGGTCAGCCAATTCGACAGTAACGGCACCGCAGCGCCGCCGAAGCCGATTCCCAAATAAGCCACGCCCATCGCTTTGCCGCGAGCTTTGTCGAACCACCTCGACAACAGCACCTGATTAGGCAGTGGCCCGCCGCAGACGTAGCCGAGAGCATTGAACAGATAAAAGAAATAAAACATCCATAGCGCGGACATCGAACCGAGTCCGACCAGCGCGCCTCCGGCCAGCAGAATGCCGGCCATCATCAATCGCCGCGGACCGAATCGATCCACAACCCAGCCAGCGATGAATCCGAACAGCGGACCGACAACGAGCTTGCTGAGCGCGTTTCCAGAGGTGACCTGAGTGCGCGTCCAACCAAACTCCTTGACCATGAAGTCGTAATAGAGCGGCAGCCCATACAGGGCGAGCCCGACGATTGAAAACAACGCGACGAACGCAGTGATTACGACTTGAATCTGAGTTGTCGTTGGTCGATTTGTGGCCTTCATTGCGTTGTGCCGCGCGGTAACTACAGGCTACTGGTTGACTCCACTCGCGAGGAGGCCTCCGTCGACGACGAGTACCTCGCCGGTGACGTAACTCGCTGCATCGGAAGCCAGAAAGACGGCCGCGCCAGCGAGTTCCTCAACCTTCCCGAACCGCTTCATCGGCGTTCGCAATAGGAACTCCCTACCCCGTTCAGTCCCATCCAACAGCTTCTCGTTGAGCGCGGTGCGGAACACGCCAGGCG
>DATFWM010000735.1:0-4203 GCA_035259295.1 Blastocatellia bacterium
TCACCTTGAAGTCGCACGCGAAGCGACAATCGCAGAAGCTGCGGGAAGCGCGCGGCCAGGAGCTTGAGATTTACGCGCTTCGAAGCAATACGCTGACTCAAATGGAAAACTTCTTCCGCGAGCGATTTGGCGCGGTAACGCGCGCCGGCAACGAAGACGCCGCGATGCAAGAAGTGGAAGATGGCGTTATCGAGGTTGTGGAGCGGCGGCGACCGGTGGAACTTTCACCACAGCCGAGGCACATCCGTAGAATGCAGCACCTCTACATCGAGCGCAGCGGGTTGCAGTCTGAAAGCAAGGGACAAGACCCTATGCGCCGAGTAGTTATTTACCCTCACTGATCGAAAGCACCGGTCCCGTTGTTTGCGATTGGTGTGATGAACACTCGATCCATGTCCTGATCTGCTTCGGTGAAGTGCCACGATTCCGGCGCGATCAGCGCGGCCGCTTGCGGATCGTCTTGGCGCACCGCAACCTGAAACCCACGCTCTTCTCGCCCGATGAACCCGTGACGTCGAAGCCTGCGTGCAATTGCGCTCCCCTGAGTTGCGCTGATCTCAAGCACCGAACAACCCGTTGAGTTCGTATAATCAACCGCAAGCTGCAATGTTGCATCCAGCAGTTTCGTTTCCGGCGCGCTGAACAAGTCAGCGATCGCGGCAGACTCGCCGGCTCGTTCGATGGCAATGAATCCTACGAGCTTGTCAGACCGCCGGACGGCTAGAGGAGTCTGCCGGTGAGCGGGCGCCGAAAGATATCGCCACGCCAGGTACTCGCTGTCGCGAACGCACGCGACTCCGTGCCGCAGCGCGGCCTCTTCGAACATTGCGCTGAACTCGTCGCCAAAATGGTGAGCTTCTTCGAGCGCGAATCCCCGCGCATCCGATTTGGTCAGCCGATCCAGAACCATAATAGGAATGTGTGCGAGCTGGGCTTGACTCTTCGTCGGAGTGCGAGAGAACGCCGCGCGGTAAGCGCCTCGGCTTGTGAGAGGTCGCACCCATCGTTTGTAGTTTGTAACGAAGCGCGAGCCCGCTTTGATCAGAGCGCCAAGATTGTTTGGTGTCGGTGGGCCGTACATGAAATCGACTCCGCAGTCGCGCATCTGGGCGAAGCTCATCGCGTGCAACGCAGTCGCAAGACCCTGTCGTCTGACTCGCGGCTCAATGAAACAGTCGCCGCCAATTCCGCCGATTCGCTCGCGTCCCTTGACCATCACCATTCGAGGGAATATTGAAGTGCAGCCAACAGCTTCTCCCGTCTCGCGTTCAATGGCGATCCAGGTGAGAGCCTTGCCGTGCGGGTTTTGCTCGTAAAGCCACGCGTAGCGTTCCTGCATATCGCCCGCGTAGATCTTTCCCATCAGCTTGATTATCTGATTACGGTCCGTGTGAGTCGCTGTTCTTATTTCAAACTTTTCCATGTCGTTAGAGACCTGGGAGCGCAGTCATCCTGCCTGCCGTCTCTCCCCAGCAGGCAGGACGCCCGCGCTGCCAGCCGTTCATTTGTAGTGCCGCTGAGTAATCAATCGATGCCCCGCTATTCTGATCGGCTCCGGGAGCGTCGCGCGCAGAAGCGACTTGCCCATGGCCTTTGCCTTCTCGAAGCTCTTGTACGCAGTCGAGCGAGTGCCGGAACGAACCAACGTCAGCCGCACCGTATCGAGGCAGTTCCGGGTCCACGTTTTCTTGTAATCTCCATCGCCGCTCATCAAGTCGTATTTGCGGACCGAGTCATCCCCAATGTAGGTCTTTATACAAAGCCCGTTCATCACCGCGCCGACGGCCTCTTTCGTGAACGCGGGATCGAACCCACCCTGAAAGGCGTGAGCGCTATGATTGTCGAGGAAGTCTAGTCGCGCGGCGGCAACTTTCCCGTCAATCTCCAATGTCAACAGTCTCGATCTTCCGTCCGCAAGATTCGCGCGCGCCGCTTCTCTCAAGAACCCTTCGATGTTTGGCAACGCGAATGCGCCGGGCTCGCCTCTTGATTGCCACCGCGCCTGGTGAAGACGAACCAGCGCGTCCATCGCAGCGTCAAGCTCGTCAGCAGTTTCTGCTATTTTGAGCTTGCATTCGTGTGCGCTGAACAGCTTGCGTGTTCGCGGGCCGATATTGTTGCGAGCCGAGTTGGCAAGACTACGTCTAAAGGTTTGCCAGTCCACGGTTGTGTCGACAAAGTAGGATCTGTTGCAAGCTTCGATATGTGTGTCGCCTGCAAGTGCGCCGTCAAGACGGGATAACATTGTCGAAGACTGAGGTATGTCGGTCAGGCAGAGGCGGTCCCAGTTGTTGTTCTGCGCAAGACACCGGGCGACTGCGTCGGCCACTGCCTGCTCAAAACCGCGCCTGGCGATGACGTCCAGGTATTCGCTCGTTTGGGCGTATATTCCGGTACCCAGAAAGAGCAACTCCCTCACGTGAGGGATGCCGGCTGTATGACGTTGTCGCAAGTAAAACGGGGCGAGCCCGACCAGCCTGTCACGCTCATCCCGGCAAGCTATTATGAACAATTCACTGTCGGGTGGCCTAAGTGTCCGCCACCAGAGCTGGTTCCACGACCAGCGAAGAAAGAACACTCGTTGATCGCTTTCGTTCAGCAGTTCGTCCCAGCCTCGTCCCAGGGATTCGAGCGCGCCGTCGTGAGTCGATACCGAAGTCTTAATGGAAACAGATGTTTTCGCTCCCGCGTTGTCGTTCATCGCGTCCCTTGCTGACTACTTTCTGCGAGTGCAGCCACTCGAAGTCCGAGAGCTACTCGATCTATCTAAATAGCTTATGGTGCTAGATTTCCATACCATCGGGCGGCCACAGACAATCGCAAAACTTATGGAATAACTATTCGATTGCGAATTTACCATCCCCTGAAGCATCAGAGCGCGCGGCAAGCACTGAAGAGGTGAATATGGGAAGTTTCAGACCTCGCGGTCTACTCGAATGGCTCCAGATATTTTGGCGACGACGGACGATGCTCGCATTCGTAACTGTGATCGTGTTACTTGCGGCGACGGCTGTGATTTTGAGTATCCAAAAGGTCTACGAGTCGCGCGCGCTGATAGTGGTTTCGGGAGCGATTTATGACAAGACTGCCAACGGCGCGCAGGTTGCCGCGGTGACCGAACAGATCACGAGCCGGGCCAACCTCGAGGCTATAATTCAACGATACAACCTCTTCGCGCCGGTGACGAAGATGGACGCGACCGTCGCACAGTTTGCGAAGGACATCAAGTTCGACACCAAGTACCGCAGCGATTCGCAAGGCTTTCCTGAGTCATTCACGGTCGCCTATCGTCACACCGATCCTGTCATCGCTGCGCATGTTGTAACCGACCTGGTGGCGGTTTTCGATCAGGCAAACAAGACGCTTGAGAAGCAAGCCGCTGAAGAGATGCAACGAGTCAAGAAAGAGATCGCCGAGGTCGACGCGAAGCTCGGGCACGCGAATGCCCGACGCATCGCCAGCGCTTATCGCAGCAGCGCGGCCAGCCGCACGGCGGGAGCGATCGAGCGCCAGCGCGCGGAGCGCAACGTCCTTTCTTCATCGCTGGAAGCGTTAAAGGACCGCCAGTTCGCGCTTGAAGCACAGATCGCTGACCAGAAGAAGCTCATCGCTCAGCAGGAAGAGGTTGTGCGAACAGGTCCTCCGCCAGCCGACGACCTGCGACCGGGAAATTACGGCGCGCTTCTCAAGCGCTAGGCGGACCTCGAAGCTCAGATCCAAGAATACTCTTCCAAGTTCACGGATAAATACCCTAAACTCGTGCAGGCTCACGAGCAGCTTGCCGAGATCAATCGGCGCATTGCGGAAGCCAGCGCCGGCGGCGAGCAAGCACGCGCAACGGCCGCTTCGCCTGCGGCGACGGAGCTTCGGAACTTGCGCCGCGAGCTGTCGCGGCTTGAGACCGACCTCGGGGTTGTCAATCGCGAGATTGCCCGAAAGGAGCAAGCGGCTTCGCTTATTCCTTCAACCGGAACTGCCCCTTCTTACGTTCCTGCTGCCTCGGTTCCAATTGTAGACGCCTCAACCGGCGGAGCCGGTGACTATGCAACTGAAGGCTTGCGTGACCGTTACACCTCGCTGTTGAAGAGGGAAGATGCGCTACAAGAGTTTCAGCCTTCGACCGCGGGTCCAGCCACCCCGTTCTTTCAGATGGTAGATGAACCTAACATACCCGAGTCGTCGGCCGGGCCGATTCGCTCAAAG
>DATFWM010000736.1:0-5604 GCA_035259295.1 Blastocatellia bacterium
CCAATTCGCCGAAGCAGATCGGCAGCAGAGCATTGAGCGCAGACGGCTGGCTTGCTCGTTTTCCTGTTCGCCGGCATAAATAGTCGGGGCAATGATATTCAGGCGGCAATGCCTAGCTCAGCGAATGACTCCCATGTACTATGATGACCGATGAGTGTGAGGCCGAGCACATATTGACAACCGACGAACCAGCCAAGTAGGATTTCCATGGTCGGTTGCTGGTTGAGTTAATCCAGCAGAGATGCGTGTGATTCGGTGGTCAGCCGCTCCATGTGCCGCTGGACGATCAAATGAAGGGAGACGCCACGAAAATCCTGCCGTTTGAATCGACAAACGGCGCGGACTGGGATCCAATTGGCCAGTGGACCACCCGTTACCGTGCCCGCGGTGCGGGGGATTGCAGTTGACGATCCGGCAGCTCCAGGGTATGGATCGATAGAGTCTTATCGATTGGCGGCGGTATTTCTGGAGGATTGCAAGGAAGTGGAGGATTGGGGATGCGGGTTTGGCACACTTGGCAGATTTTGTTTGTCTCCGAAGTATACTGGCCTGGACGGTTCCGAGTCCCCGGCGGCTAAAGCCGTGATCGATCTCCGCACCTACACAAGCGATGTGGACGGGATCTTGCTAAGGCATGTCCTTGAACATAACCCTACTGGTTGGCGTCAGATCCTGGTGAACGCTCTCGGATCCAAAAATCAATAATTACCCTTCTACCTTTAGATCTCACCGTAGGTGTGGGTATAAGATTTTGGGAGCTTGATCCGAACACTGAAGGGTACAAGGGGCTGCCAAGGTTCATCCCTCCGCTGCCGATTCGCGAGTTGAGAGAACTGACTCGGCATCGCCACACGCTGGTGCGTGATCAGACCGCAGTATCCAATCGCATCATCAAGTTAGCCGAGTCAGCGAACATCAAGCTTGCACAAGTAGCAAGTCATGCGCTAGGCGTGAGCGGTCGAGCAATGCTTCGAGCCCTTGCCCGAGGCTGTGAGGACACGGCGAAGATGGCTGAATTGGCTCGCGGTCCACTGAGAGAGAAACAAGGACAACTGCGTCGTGCGCTGAGAGGTAAGCTCACCAGATCGCAACGGTTCGTGCTAACCGAACTTCTCGACCAACTCGAGCAACTTGAAGCAGCGGTCGCAAGAGTGAGCACGGATACGTGAGCAGATCGACGAGAGCAGCGACCCTTTTGTCCGTGAAGCCGTGCGTTTGTTGCAGACGATTCCCGGAGTCGGCGAACACGTCGCTGAGGTGATCGTGTCCGAGATCGGAACCGACATGACTCGCTTCCCCAACGATAAGCATCTGTCGAGTTGGGCGGGGATGTGTCCAGGCAACAACGAGTCTGCCGGCAAGCGCAAGTCGGGGAAGACGACCAAGGGGAGCAATTATCTTCGCGCGGGGTTGACTCAAGCGGGGTGGGCAGCATCACACACGACAATGACTTATCTAGCGGCGCAGCACAAAAAGCTAACGCGACGGATTGGCAAGAAGAAAGCGTTGGTCGCCGTAGGCCATAGCATCCTGGTGATCGCGTATCACATTCTGAAGAATCGAGCTTCGTACAACGAGCTTGGCGGAGATTATTTCGACCGTCAGAACGTGGAGACGCAACGCGCGAGATACATCAGAAGGCTCGAGGCGTTAGGACTCAAAGTTAATGTCGAGGTGGCCTCCGAGGCAGCTTAGTCGGGAGGCGGTCCCGGAATTTTCAGAGCAGGCTTGAAATAGCGACATCCTAATTCCTGAGTTAATTGTATGGCGGCTACTTCTGGTTTCGGCTGTCAAATGAGTTAGCCGCCAAAACTTCGCCCATCAACTGCTAACCGGCCGACCCTTGCGCGACGCTCGCCTGCTTCGAGCGGCGCGAGCGAAAGAAGCTCAAAAGCAACCCCGCTGCGGTTAGCAAAGCCGCCGTGATCAATACCTTCCAACCGTGACGTTGGATAATGCCAAGCGCGTCGTCTCCAAATCTGATTGCCAGCCAGCCTTCAATCAAAAACCTGATCAAGCGCCCGACAAAAATCGCCGCGATGAATCGCCACGCCTTCAGTCGAAACACGCCCGCGCACAGGATAAAGGGCTTGAAGGGGAAAGGGGGCGGCAGCACAGCCGGCACCATCACCGCCACGAGATCGTAGCGGCCCAGAACGTTCTCAATTCGGTCGCGCCTTGCGGGCTTGATGCGCTTGAGCGCTGCAACGCCCGCGCGACGAGCCGCCTGGTACAACAGCGTGCTTCCGATCGCCGACCCTACAGTTGCCGCTAATGCATAAAACGGCATCAGCGCAGGATTACTTGCGCTGAGCAAGATCATCACGCTGTCAGGACCTCCAGGCAGCGGAACCCACGAGTCAATCAGTGATATTCCAAACAATCCAATCGGGCCAAACGCCTTCAGCCATTCCAGCAGTGCTTGAAGGCTACTCTTGATCCCGAAAAGTAAAAGTGCACCTTCATTCATCAGCGGCTTCTTGCTCGCTCAACGCATCGTTAGAACACGTAAGCCCGGCAGAGACTGCTCTCGCCGGGCTTGTCGATTGCAAGATACTAACCAAACTCCTGTTTACTTCTCAATCGCCTTGAGCGGCGCAGTCGTGGCGCCCCCCTCGCTTACTTCGGCTGCTGCTGCAAGCTCTTGCTTGACCTCGAACATCTCGCCGTACGCTTCACGATACGGATCGATCAACGCTCCGCCCTCGGACTTCGTGAAGGTAAGCTTACCGCTCTCCGCGTCGTAGTCGATTATCACCAAATCGCCGGTCGCCACTTGCTCGGTGGCCACCAGATTCGAGATCGGGTACACAAGAAATCGCTCAATCGCCCGCTTTAGGTGACGCGCGCCGTATTTGAAGTCGATCCCCTCGTCCAACAGGAACTTCTTAGCCTCGTCGGTGCAGGTGAAAATGAACTTTTCACCTATCCCTCGCATGATGCGATTCTGCACCTGGCCCAGTTCCAGCTCGAGGATCTGCTTGAGGTGATATTCCTTCAAGCTGCGAAACACGACTACCTTGTCGATTCGATTCATGAACTCAGGCGAGAACTTGCGCTTTGCCGCCTCGGAAGCGGTCCGATAAATCTTCTGGTCGACTTCATCTTCCAGCAACCGCTTACCGCGCGCGGGCGCAAACCCGATCGAGCCGGTGATCAGTTCGCTCATCTCCTTCGCGCCCAAATTCGACGTTAGGAAGATCATACATTTTGAGAAGTCCACCCGTCGGTTGTCCCCAAGCGTCAGCGTGGCCTTGTCCAGGATGCCAAGGAGCAACTGCCACAGCGCGTCGGATGCTTTCTCGATTTCGTCGAACAGAACAAACGTCAGCTTGTCTTGCTCGTTGTGGTACTTATCGAGATTCTCTTGAGTCAGCATAGGCGCCGTCTCCCGATGACCGAGATAACCGGGGGGCGAGCCAATCAGCTTGGCGATCTCGTGCGAATGCTGAAACTCCGCGCAGTCTATTTTGACAACAGCGTTCGCGTCGGTGAATAACACCTCCGCGGCCGCTTCGACCACGCGTGTCTTTCCCGACCCCGTCGGCCCGAGGAACAGCATCGTCCCAATCGGCCTGCCGGGGTTCTGCATGCCGGCGAGGTAGATTTGATAGAGCCCGGATATTCGACGGACCGCCCGTTCTTGTCCGACGATCAGCGAGCCGAGCTTAGACTCGAACTCCTGCGCGCGCGGGCTTTTCATTTCCGGGTTCAACGCCACGCGACTTTGTGCTTGTTCACCAATCTCGTCCACGTTCATACTCCCACGTTTCACAGGATGCCCAGGCGGTTTAGCCTGACCTTCCTATTTTGCAAAGAGCCATTTGATTGGCTGCGGTTGAGGCTTCCGAGAGCTGGTCGTCGGATAAATTATAACCCTTGCCACGCGAGGCCTGCCACGCGGCTGCTTTTAGCTCGCAAAACGAGGGGTTCTAGGTGCCCTTTTATTCTAAAGCGGTTCGTTTGTCAAGCCAGAAATGTTAGCGGCAAGCTGAGGGGGATTAAGTGGCAGGCAAAGACTAGGGGTTCGAAGAGGCTGCAGCATTGTCCATTATGCACTTCACATCATCATTAATTGAGAGACGAAAGACTCATCATCAAGCGGGCCGTTGTCTTATTGGATCACTAGAGTAACCGTCACCGACGTGCTTCGCCCGGTATCATCGCGACCGCTGAACGCTAACTGGTAGCTTCCCGCCTTCGCGGTGCCCTTCACCTTGACCTTGAATGTGGCAGCCATATCGAGCGTTGTGATTGAGGCCGGCGATATCTTGACCTTCGCAGGCAACACATCCGGCGCGCTTACTGTTACTTCACCACTGAAGCCGTTGTTGCGCATTATATGAATCGCTTGAGTTCCGTTTTCTCCTCGAGCAATTGTCGTTGATTCATCTTCGAGATGAAGCTCGAAATCGGGCGACTGACTGACAGCCGCGCCGACCGAGAAAGCATTCTTCTTCCTCAAGACAGTCGGGTTTCCCGACGACCCGAACTCGATCGCCACATCGTACACGTTTACATCGTCGTCGATTCCTGTCGTGATTTGCCCGGTCACAACATTGTCTTTACGACTGATGTTCATCGCCTCATACGGCCCGATCAGAACTCTGGAGGGTGTTGTATTGGGAACGCCCAAGGTTGCAAGCTCAAGTGTGATCTGCTGACTCAGCCCCAGACTCAGCGAAGACGGACTTGAGGTGATGATGCTCGAATCGTAAGGGCTCTGACCGCTGGGGCTGCCATGCAGGGCCGAGCCTTGACCCACCCGAATCATCCGATTGTTGCTGACCTCCGGTACACCGCGGTAGCCGCCAAGTACGTAGGGAAACTTGTTGGGAGACACGTGGTAGTGATATCCGCGAACCAAATCGGTGTGGCCATTGCACTCGTCCAGGGCGGTATCGCCGGTCAGGTCTTGCGCCATCACGCCTTTGCTCTCCCACGGGCCGTAGATGCCGAACCCATCGAACGCAAATCCGATCAGCGGCGAGTGCTGATCGCCTTTGTCCTTGAACGGCGATTTAGTACACACTGGATACTTGTGATAATGATATTGACCGTTCTGATCTGGGTGACCGCAGCACGAGTCCAACCACTCCTCGGAGTAGCCGTCGAGCGCTATCAGGCCTTCCGCGTTGTAGGGATTGTAGAAAGGAACGCCGTTTAACGCGACGCCGATTGGTCCCATTGGCAACCCTGTTATCACGTCTGCTTTCTGTGGTTTTAGCGGAATCTTGAACGTGTAGCTCTGCACTTTGATTGAGTTCGGATTCCTGGAATTGGGGAACATGGCAGTCTTGTGATTCGGAAGGCCTTGACTGAGAACGGTCATATAGTTGTCATCGTAGCTCACGCGAAGGTCGTCGATACCGTCATGGTTGCTGTCGATCCCGATGTTTGCGCTAAACGGATTATCGGCGGCGGCCCGCGCGATAGATTCAAAACCAACGATTGCTTTGAACAGGCTTACAACTGCGCACGCCGTCAGTACGATCAAGACAGGCGTCCAAAATCCGCGCAAAGTATATTTGCGGTTCGTGGTTGATTTCATGGTTCGTTCCCTCACACTCGATGCCTGCGAGTCGGGAAAATAGTTCCACGAAT
>DATFWM010000737.1:0-5239 GCA_035259295.1 Blastocatellia bacterium
CCCGCCGAGCCACTGGAAGACGTAGCCCGATGGATCGGCGAGCAATCTCCACGGCTGCATCACTATTCCTATGATGCCAGTGATGAGTCCGCCCAATCGGAAGGTGATTACCCGCGGAAAAGCATTCGCAAAATCGTTGGCCGGCGAAACGACGTTTGCGGCAATGTTTACCGACAACGTCGCGACTACGACCGTGAACATCGAGACGGCAACGATAAGCGGCTGAGTGAACTGGCCCACCAACTGCACCGGGTCCCAGATCGTCTTGCCAAAGATGACGGCCGAAGCCGAGGTGATGATGACTCCCATCGCCGCGAAGACCACCATTGTCGTTGGCAGCGCGACCGTCTGACCGATGGTTTGATCGCGCTGGCTTCGACTGAACCTGGTGAAGTCCGGCATGTTCAGCGAGAGTGTGGACCAGTAACCGATCATGCCTGTTAGTGAAGGAATAAACACCTTCCAAAACGCGCCGAAGCTTCCGAACTTGTCTTCGCCGTGCATGATCGCGCCCAGGCCTTTGGCTCTCCACAAGACCCAGGCCATCAACGCGGCGGCCATAACCAGAACGAAAGGCGCGGCCCAGTTCTCTACTTTACGCAGCAAATCCATCCCCCGATAGATGATGTAGATGTTCAGCGACCAAAAGAGCAGGAACGAGATGTACTCGGTTGGTGTGTGTCCGGAGATGAGCGCGGGAGACTGAATCTTGTCGCCCAAAAATGTTTGCCATCCCGGCCACGCGACGCGAATCAAAGTGTGAACCGCCTCGCCACCGATCCACGACTGGATGCCGAACCACCCGCATGCAACCAACGCGCGCATGATGGCTGGAAGATTCGAGCCGGTCGTCCCGTAGCTTGCGCGCGCAAACACCGGAAAAGGAATTCCGTACTTCGTACCTGCGTGGGAGTTGAGGAGAATCGGGGCGAGCACGATCGTGTTTCCCAGCAAGATCGTCATCAGCGCTTGCCACCAGTTCATTCCGAGGTCGATCAAGCTCGACGCAAGCATGTAAGTCGGAATACAGTGAGCCATGCCGATCCACAACGCAGCATAGTTGTAGGTGGTCCAGTTGCGCCGAGCGATGGGAACGGGCGCCAGGTCGGGGTTCCACAATGGACTGGCGGACACGTCTTCTTTGAGCTCGACGAAATCTTTCTTGGGCAGTTCAGCCTGGGCTGTCATCCGTTTCCTCCAATGGAAGACCGCATTCTACCGCAACGAGCTGTTTATTCACCACGTTTCCGATCGCCAGCTTTTAGACGCGCTTTGCTGGACAAGCTTGCAACCTGATTGCTAGAATCTGCGGCTTTAAGATGAGCACCGAAAGCGACATGCGTCCGTCGGCTTTTGAGAACGAGCCGTCTCACGAGGGTTCAGGGAACGCAATCACGAACGCTGAAGCCGTCGAGCGTCGTGTTTGGAGAAACATATTTGCGGTCGTGGCCATTGCCGTCGTAGTCGCTGCATTCGCCGCCGATTTACGCTTTATGCTAGGGCTCGTTTTGGGCGGTGCGCTTGCCTTGCTAAACTACAAATGGCTGCACTCATCGCTGCGAGGAGTGCTGGCCACTGGCAATCAGAAAGCGCCGCCGGGCACCTTGATTAAGTTCGTTATCCGTTGGCTGATAATCGCAGCGATAGCGTGGGCGGCAAACAAGACCGGCTACTTCGACGCGGTTGCGATACTAGTCGGGCTGCTCGCGCCTGCGCCGGCAGTGATGATCGAAGCGGCGTACGTTTCTTACAAGACTCTTGCGCAGAGCAAGGGAGATCGATAACGAATGTTGGCCATCATACTTGCGTTACTCCAGGAAGGACACGAAGCCACAGGGACAGGCGAGCAGGCTGCCGCGGCTGGCGAACACGCGGCGGAGCCCTGGCTTGTCGAGCAGGTCAATCACCTCTTCGGCCCGATGGTGTTGAACATCGAGCGAGCAATTATGCCCTCAGTTTATGGTCTGTTCGGCGCTCATTGGCACGAGCCCGCGCCCGGAGAGATGGTCATACCCGAACACGTCGTTTGGGTCATCCTGCTGTTCATCATTTGCGTCGCCGGCGTGCTCCTCTTGCGAGGAAGGTTATCCATCGATCGCCCGTCAAGGGGACAGCAGTTGCTCGAAATAATTGTCGAACAGATTCGCGGGCTGCTCGATCAAGTCATCGGGCCTTATGGATGCAGGTACGTTCCGGTCATCGGCTCGTTCGCGGTGTTCATACTGATCGGCAATCTGATGGGGCAGATCCCCGGACTTGGAGCGCCCACCGAGAGCATAAACGTCACCGGCGCGCTCGGGCTCACGTCGTTTCTGTACTTCATCGCCAGCGGCTTTCGTCAGCAGGGGCTGAGGTACTTGAAACACTTCACCGGCGGGCTGTCGGGCGCGCTGCTTTTCGCGATGGGGTGGTTGATCTTTGTGGTCGAGATCGTATCCAACTGTGTGCGGCCCGTCACCCTCTCGCTGCGACTGTTTGTCAATATGTACGCGGACCAAAAGATCGCAGGAGCGTTTCTCGGGCTGGTCGCGCCGATCGTTCCGATATTCACAATCGTGCTTGGTCTGTTTGTGTCCTTCGTCCAGACTTTCATTTTCATAATGCTTTCGATGGTTTATTTGTCCGAGACCGTGCCGCACGAAGAACACGATGTGGAAGAACACGGCCACGCCGCAGAAGCGGCCGCGTGATTCGTGCTCCGTGATTCGTGACCAGATAGTTTCACGAATCACGGATCACTTGGGCTTCATACGTAACCGTAACCGGAAGGTGTAGAGAGAGCAGGCTCTTTTCATAGAAGGTTGATAGCATGTCGCTGCTGGAGCCTTGCTAATTAGGGGAGCAAGCGTATACCGGGCGCGTGGAAATTATTTCGAGCCGAATCTGTCACTCCTTCTTTTTGATAACCGAAGCTTTGCGAGCGAGCTTGTAACGGCAAGATCGGAGTGAGCGAAGCTGCAAACCGCCGATTCATTGATCGGCGTCAGGAGGGAGACGATGATCAAAATGAGATTGTTCGTGATGTCCGCGCTGATGTTGCTCATTACCGTAGCGACTGCGATGGCGCAGGCGGCGAGTCCTGCGGCTATGGCGGCGGAAAAGGGCACCCCCGGAGGTTCGTGGTTCTTCCCGGCGATGGGTTCGTTCGCCGTTGGAATCGCAGCACTTGGCGGCGCGCTGGGAGACGGCCGCGCTATCGCCGCGGCTTGCGAAGGCACCGCGCGTAACCCGGGCGCCGGGGGTCGCATCTTTACGATGCTGCTGCTGGGCCTCGCGCTGATTGAGACGCTGGTGCTGTTCACGTTCTTGACTGTCGTATTGAAGTACTGAAGACGCAGTCGCGCGAGAGTACGGACCGAACAAGGGAGGCTTCGCGCCTCCCTTTTGATTCTCGGCGTGAGGCGATAAACTCGTCTCATCGGAGAGCAGGCAATGGAATCATTTAGAGACAGCTTAATTAAACTCATCACGGAAACGTCGACCAATCTTCCGCCGGACGTTCGAACCGCGATGGCCGAGGCTGTCGCCGATGAGAATCCCGCAACCCGCGCAGGCACCGCGCTTGCTGTCATCGCTACAAACATTGACATGGCGTGCGACAACGAAGGCCCGATTTGTCAGGATACCGGTATGCCGACGTTCGAGATCAAGACTCCTGTCGGCGCGAACCAGATCGTTATGAAGCGCGAGATTCGCGAAGCAATCGCGGAAGCGACGCGTCGAGGCAAGCTGCGACCCAACTCGGTCGACTCGATCACTGGCGCAAACTCGGGCGATAATCTCGGCCCGGGCACGCCCGTCATTCATTTCGATCAGTGGGAGAACGCGGACGAGATCGAAGTGAAGCTGCTGCTCAAGGGTGGCGGCTGCGAGAACAAGAACATTCAGTATTCGCTTCCAACCGAGCTGCCGCATCTGGGTCGCGCGGGTCGCGATCTGGATGGCGTGCGCAAGTGCATCTTGCATGCCGTGTGGCAAGCGCAAGGTCAAGGCTGCAGCGCCGGCGCAATTGGCGTGTGTATCGGCGGCGATCGCACGTCGGGTTATCAGCACGCTAAAGAGCAGCTATTCCGAACGCTCGACGACAGCAATCCGGATCCGAAGCTTGCGGCGCTCGAAGATTACGTAATGAAAGCTGCGAACACGCTAAACATCGGCACGATGGGATTTGGCGGCGGAGTAACGTTGATCGGTTGCAAGATAGGCGCGCTCAATCGCCTGCCCGCCAGCTTCTTCGTTTCAGTCGCGTATGATTGCTGGGCGTTTCGTAGGCTAGGCGTTGTTCTCGACGTGAAGACCGGCGAAATCAAATGCTGGCTCTATCGCGACGAGCAGAAAACTGAAAAGCGAATGGCGGCAGGAGAAGGCTTCCGGTTAACCGGCAATGAAAAGCCGCTGGTCGCGCCCGTTGATGAACCGCAGATTCGCGCGCTCGAAGTCGGCGATGTGGTGATGATTTCCGGTGAGATGTACACCGGTCGCGACGCGGTGCACTCTTATTTGATGAAGCACGAGCCGCCGGTCGATCTCCAAGGCTCGGTGCTTTATCACTGCGGCCCGGTTGTGATGAAAGACAACGGCAGCTACCGAATCACAGCCGCAGGCCCGACGACCAGCATTCGCGAAGAGCCTTATCAAGGTGAGATCATCAAGCGCTACGGCGTGCGTGCGGTGATCGGCAAAGGCGGGATGGGCAAGCGCACGCTCGACGCGATGAAAGAACAGGGGGCGGTTTACTTAAATGCAATCGGCGGCGGGGCGCAGTATTATGCCCGATGCATCGAACAGGTGCTCGATGTGAATCTCCTGGAGTTTGGTATACCGGAAGCGATGTGGCATCTGCGCGTCAAGGACTTTCCCGCGATTGTAACGATGGACGCCCACGGGAATTCGCTTCACGCGGACGTCGAGAAGGCTTCGGCGGTAATGCTTGAAAAGCTCGCCGACCCAGTGTTCTGAGAAACACGGAGGTCAGAAGTCAGATGTCACTGGTCGGAGATCGGAGAGCAGAAATGGAAATCGCAACTTTTGCGGCAGGGTGCTTCTGGGGAGTCGAGGCGGCGTTTCGCGAGGTGAAGGGTGTTACCTCAACTCGAGTCGGTTACACGGGCGGATGGTTTGATAATCCGACTTATCATGACGTGTGTTCGGGCAGGACCGGTCATGCAGAGGCGGTCGAAGTGACTTACGATCCCGCGCAAGTCTCTTACGAGCAATTGCTCGACGTGTTTTGGAACAA
>DATFWM010000738.1:0-3905 GCA_035259295.1 Blastocatellia bacterium
GCAACATATGTCAACTTTCCTTTCAACGACTCTCCATCCCTTCGCGAGGAGCTTGCCCAGTCGGACCATAACCTGGCGTGAAACCCGTGGGTGGAGGCGGCTGGTGAGGGTATCGTTGCCCCTTGCGCTTCTCGAACAGCGCGACTCCGATCACTCCTCCAATCGCCGCGGCGCCAATGCCAACCACTGTGAACACAAGCCAGCCCGCCAACGAGATAAGGATCGGATGGTCCTGCATCGTCCCGACAATCTGCCTGAACATTTCCCGGCTCGCAGGGTCCGAGAAGCTGTCGCTTCTTTGATTCATCTGACCGACCACGTTGTTCCACTGTAACAAGGCGAGCGGGACGCCAAGCACAAGATAAATGAAGGAGCCGACAACTCCAGCCAACACGCCCGCCCCGGCTCCCTCGCCGCTCGTGATGGGCAATATAGGCGAACGCCTCTTCAACAAGTATGCGGCTAATGCGCCGCCTGCAATCGCCCAGCCACAACAGCAAAGGTTCCCGTAGGAAAGGCCCGGGATGACCGATCCGAGGCCTATTACAAGTCCGCCCAGAAGTGCCGGCTGAATCTTTGACGGTTTTTCGACCATTAGTCCGTGGTCCGTAGTCGGTAGTCCGCAGCACGTGGTCCGTTTAACTACTGACTCGGGCCACTAACTACGCACTAGGGCTAAAATCTAACGACTGTGTCCGGTCCGCCTTCAATGTGAACGGTGTCGACGAAGCGCACGCGCTTGGTTCGCTCCGTCGCCATAATGATAGAAGAAGTCCTGGTGCCCGTGCCGAAGAAGCGCACGCCTCGAAGTATCGTTCCGTCAGTTACACCGGTCGCTGCGAATATGATTTTCTTTCCAGGCGCCAGGTCGTCGGTATCGTAGATGCGTCGAGGATCGCTAATACCCATCTCCTTCATTCGATCGACCACGCCTTCAGGAATGCGGTTCCGATCCTCGATGTCTTCGAGCTGCTCCTTCAATACAAACCGGGCGAGTATCTGCCCATTTAAACATTTCATCGCGGCAGCAGTTAACACCCCTTCAGGCGCGCCGCCGGTCCCCATCACTGCGTGAACGCCCGAGCCCGCAACCGCGGCTGAGATTCCCGCTGACAGGTCGCCGTCCGAGATCAGCCTTATCCGAGCGCCCGCCTCGCGTATCTCAGAGATCAATTTCTCATGACGTGGCCTGTCCAGCACAATCACGACCAGGTCTTCGATGTCGCGATTGAGCCGGCGCGCGATGCTACGTAAGTTTTCTTTCACTGGCGCGTCAAGGTCGACCGCGCCCTTGGATGACGGCCCGACTATGAGTTTCTGCATATAAATGTCCGGCGCCCGAAGCAGTCCGCCCTTCTCAGAGCAAGCCATCACCGATATCGCGTTGGCAGACCCGGTCGCGCAGAGGTTGGTGCCTTCGAGCGGATCGACTGCGATGTCCACCTCCGGGAATCGCTCTCCGTCCTTCACTTGAGCGCGATGACCGAGCCCGACTTTCTCGCCGATGTAGAGCATTGGCGCGGCATCGCGCTCACCTTCTCCAATAACTATCTCGCCGCGCATTGGCACGGTGTCCATCACTTCGCGCATTGCCTCTACCGCTACATGGTCTGAGTACTTTCGATCACCTTGGCCCATGGTCTGTGCGGACCCGATCGCAGCAGCTTCAACCACCCGCAAGAAATCGAGACCAAGCTCGTGCTCCATCTTTCGTTCCTTCATAAGAGTCCTCTCCGTATCATCGCGAAATCTGCTCTTCAAACCGCGCCGCTTAAGGGGATTTGATAATGATTCAACGAGTGCTTTTTTTCAAGTGAGCGCTCTCCGTCGGTTCGCCCGCAGTTAGGTCACAAAAGAATATCCGAGTCGTCGCGCCAGCCTGTAAACGAGAGGAATGGGCAAACCAACAACGTTATAATAATTACCTGCAATCTCGTCGACTAACAACGCGCCAAGTCCTTGAATCCCGTACGCGCCAGCTTTGTCCATCGGCTCGCCGGTCCCGACGTACCAATCTATTTCGCGCTCGGAGAGACGGGCAAATTTGACAAGCGTCTTATCGTAGTCAGCGACCTCGCGCCGGCTTGCAGCGTCATAAAGTGCGACTCCGGTCATGACCGCGTGCCATTTCCCCGACAACTGACGGAGCATCTGCTTTGCCTGCTCTTCGTTCTCGGGCTTGCCCATCAATCGGCCATCGAGCACGACCACCGTGTCAGCGCCTATGATCAGCCCAGCGTCGCGCTTGCGTGCGACCGCGATAACTTTAGCCCTCGCAATGCGTGTGATATAATCGGCCGGTGCCTCATCAGGGTGAGGCAGTTCGGCGATCTGGCTGGGCGCAAGCTCGAAATCGACTCCGATTTGCTTTAGCAATTCGGCGCGGCGGGGCGACGCGGAAGCGAGTATGAGTGTAGGCTTCGTCTCCGACATATCGATCAAGCTGCTGCCCGGCTCGGAGGAGATCTTTACTAATCCGGAGGTTTTGAGTTGCGTCGAAAAATCTCGTTGCTTGTAATCGTCGTTCTCGCGGCAGCCGCCGCAATAATCGACTACGGCTGCTCCCGTAATGGCAACCTGGACGATATTGACCGAGACGACAGCGTCAGTTTCGATCTGAACGATCCAAAAATAAAAGAGCGATTAGGCGAAGACGACGGCTACGCGTTCGCGATCTTGTACGGCGCTGATATTCACGGCAGCCTCGAGACCTGTGGCTGACCGAGCCACCCCATGGGTGGACTGGCACGGCGTGTCAGCTATATCAAAGCATTCAAACACAGATCAAACATTGAAGTCCCGACGCTGCTGGTCGATGCGGGCAATCTGTTCACCGACGATCGCTACGCTGCCGATCAATTGCCCGCCGAGGTTATGACAAAGAATAAGTGGGTCGTCAAGGGCTACGGCGACTTTCGTCACGACGCGGCCAACATCAGCTACGTCGATCTCCCTTACATCGCCGAGCTTCTGAAGAAAGACGGCTATAGCAAACGCGTTGAGGAGTATCCATTTATCGAGCGGCTGGTGTCGGCGAACATCCAGCCAATGGACGATCAGCATCGCGCGCCTGTTCCGTACGTCGTTCGAGAGATAACGCTGAAGCGCGGCGCCGCGGGGGAAAAGCTCAGAGTCGGAATCGTGGGATTCAGCGAAAGCAAACCCGCGGCGATCGCGGGAAATTCGAAGCAGGACGTTTATGCGGGCTTTCGCATCAACGATCCGTACGAGTCCGCGAAGAAGATCCTGCCTGAGCTTAAGAAGAAATCTGACTTCATAATCGCGCTGGCATACATGGACGTGAGCTCCGCTCAACGGCTGGCCACCGAGAACCCTGACATAGATACGATCATTGGCGCGCGCCAGAGCAATACGATGGATGAACCGCAACACTTCAATCGTGCGACGATCGTCTATGCATACAATCAGACGAAGTACCTTGGCGAGTTGCGAATCTATGTCAAAGGCGATCGAAGCATCGAGAATCAACTGAACCGTTACGTCGCTCTTGACTCAATCATCCCGGACGATCAAGTGGCCACCGACCTTGTCACCGCCGCTCACACCGAGTTCACCAATCAGCAAAGCGAGACCGCGCAAGCTTCGTCCGCCACAACCAAGCCTGCCGCGCTGCTTGAGCCAGCCGAGTCGCCCTACATTGGAGAAGAGACGTGCGCAGGCTGCCATCAGAAGGAGGCGCAGATATGGGACAAGACCCGACACGCGCATGCGATGGCAACGCTTCAGAAGAAGAACGAACAATTCGACAACGAATGCGTGCGCTGTCACGTGGTCGGTTATCAGCGAGGCGGATTCCAGTCGCTGTACACCACGCCTCAATTTGCAAATGTCCAATGCGAAGAATGCCACGGGCCCGGCCGCCAGCACGCGAGCAACCCCGGCAA
>DATFWM010000739.1:0-6201 GCA_035259295.1 Blastocatellia bacterium
CGCGAGGTCATTCACTTGTGGACCGAATTGAAACGTCTCGATCTTGTTGACGATTTGCGCTACGCATTCCTTTGCTTCTTTGGAGCCAGTGGTGAACTCGATCTTCCGTTTCCCATCTGTCTTGGACCCGAAGGCGGCGGAAGCGGCGAGCGTGATAAGAAACAACACGGCAATGGTGCTACGCAAGTAGTTGGCGGCTTTCATGTCCTACTCCTTTTGCAGTAATCGTTAAGATCGGAGCCGACTGACGTCGGCCTTTTTCGATTGCACGGGTTGAGATGATTCAACGTCGGGAGTGAGCGCGAAGTTTCCGCGGAAATGTCAAAAGTTGTCAAATCTCTGTAGGAGATTGTTACGAAATTACTCCGAGCTGACGGCCTACCTTATCAAACGCGGCGAGCGCGCGATCGAGGTCCTCGCGCGTGTGAGCCGCCGATATCTGCGCGCGCAGCCGAGCCTCGCCCTTTGGCACGACCGGATACCACAATCCTTTGATGTAGACGCCTTCTTTCAACAACTCCTGGCTCATGTCCTGAGCGATCGCCGCTTCGCCAAGCATCACCGGAACGATCGGATGACGACCCTCGATGATCTTAAAGCCTCGCCGAACAATCTCGCGACGGAAGTAAGTGGTGTTCTCGCGCAGTTGGTTCACGATTGACGGGTCGTTCTCGATCAGGTTGAGCGCTTCGATAGAGCCCATCACCACCGACGGAGGAACTGTGTTCGAGAAAGTGTATGGCCGCGACTTCTGTCGCAGAAACTCGATCAACGGCGCGCGGCCCGCGATGAAGCCTCCCGAAGCTCCGCCCAACGCTTTGCCGAATGTGCCGGTGACGACATCGACCTGTCCGAATACCCCAAGCTCTTCTATCGTGCCTCGGCCCGTCTCCCCGAGCGCGCCGGTCGCGTGAGACTCATCTACGAAGAGCAGGGCGTTGTGCTCGCGAGCGAGCTTCACGAGTTCCGGCAGCGGCGCGAGCAAGCCTTCCATCGAGAACACACCGTCAGTCGCGATGATCCGAATTCGATACGGCTTGGCGCGATCTTCTTCAAGCATCTCGCGCAGGTGATTCACATCGCCGTTTCGATACAGCCGCGACACTGTCTGCTTGGCGATTTGGCGACAGAGTCTCACGCCGTCGATGATGCTCGCGTGGTTGAGCTGATCGCTGTAGATGACGTCTTGATAATCGGCCTGTCCCAGATCGTTCGCCAGCAACCCGGCGAAGAACGCCTCGTTCGCCGCGAAGCACGACGAATGAAGTATTGCCGCCTCGCAACCGACAAACTTCGCGATTCGGCGCTCGAGCTCGAAATGAATTGGCTCAGTCCCACAAAGAAATCTAACCGACGCCAGCCCGTAACCCCACTCGTCGATCGCGCGATGCGCGGCTTCCTTGATCCGCGGATGATTCGCAAGCCCGAGATAATTGTTCGACGCGAGCATTACGACCTCACGCCCTTCGACCATCACCTCGCCGCCAGTCTCGCCTTCGAGCGGCACTTCGTACTTGAACGTCTTTGCTTCTTTAATCTTCTCAAGCTCGCTATTCAGCGTTGAGTAAAGTTCGCTTGGATTCATCCAATACTTCCCTCCGCTTGGTCGATTCGAAAAATCAGTCAAGGGAGCACGACCCTGGGCCTCGCGGATCACCGCACGTGCCACACGGGCCGATTGGCGATACCGCTTCGAACGAGTTTCGTCGGCGGCCTGCCGAAAACACCGACAGTTGCTTCTCCAGGCTCGTGCCCTTGCAGGCGGGGCATTCAATCACCGTAGATTGCTGAACCAATTTCTCGAACGTGCGACTGCACGTTTTGCAAACATACTCGAAGATCGGCATAACTAGCTCCCATCAAAACTTTCAATAACAGCAGCACCCTTCCTGCTCGTCGCACTTTGCGAGCAGCTAGGGTTTTAGCAAGAGCTTTACCGCCTCGTGAGTCCGCACTAAGTCGAAACCTCGCTCGAAGTCCGACAGCGAGATTGGCTCGCGCGCGATGATCTTTTCCAGTCGCGATTTCAAGCCGCTCTTCTCCGAGGCCAGCAGATCCAGCATTGCGTACCAGGTTTCGAACATCCGTCTCCCGAAGATTCCGCGAATCGTTACACCTTTCCACACCGCGTACTTGCCGAAGTCAAACGATCGAAGCGGCCGCGATGGGATGCCGAGCAAAAGAATCTGTCCGCCGTTCTTCACGATCGTGCCCGCGTCGTTGTAGGCAGCCTCCGCGCCTGACATCTCCAGCACGACATCCACGCCGCCGCCGTGCTCGTCTCTAACGCTGCGAAGCATCTCATCTCGTTGGCCGGGCGCGATTTCCTCGTTTGTGTCGAAGCACAAGTCGGCGCCGAGCTGGCGCGCGGTGTCGAAACGCTTCGCGAGATGATTCGCGTCGAAGCCTTGCGGGTTCGAGAAGTCGGTGACGTAGATTCTTGCTGCGCCAAGCGTTCTCGCCACAGCCGTCGACATCAATCCCTGTGCGCCGCAACCGAGTATTGCTACCGTCTTTCCTTCGACTTGTCCCTCCATTGCCGTATGAACGGCATTACCAAGCGCATCCAGAAAAGCGCCGAAGCGCGGCGGTATCACGTCGCGTCCCCCGAAGCGTTCGAGGTTCACAAGATTGCTCGCGGGAACGACCACGTATTCGGCGAACGCGCCGTCCAGGTGCACTCCTTTTACCCGAATGTTCTTGCAGATGTGCCGGCGGCCAGTGGCGCATTGTTGGCAGTGTCCGCAAAAGATATGCATTTCGGCGGTCACATAGTCGCCGACTCGCGCGACACCCGAATGAACGTCTTCTCCGACCTCGGCGACTTCGCCACAAAACTCGTGACCGACGATGATTGGTCGATAGCGCGACACATCGCCGCCATTGTAGGTGAGCATCTCGTCGCGCATTCCAGGTTTTGAGGTGATTTGATAAATGCTTTGATCGGTCCCGCAAATGGACGCGGCCGCGACCCTAATCTTAACCTCTGAGTGCCCAACTCGCAGCTGGGGCTGATCGTCGACCAACTGTAGGCCATCTTCCAGGAGGCTTTGTTTCTTGAGCGCTTGCATTCGTGTTCCTGTGCCTCACTTCCTCTTGGGTGCGAGAAGGCCCGCTTGAGTCTTCTTCGGCAGCTTCGCAAGTACCATCTCGTAAGAACTCTTGATTAGACTCTTGATTTCAGAATCGCCGAGCGCGTTTGGGCGTTCGAGCCTGACCCACTTATTGCGGGCCATGTAAGGCGCCGGAATGACTCCATCCAACTCGATTAATTCGTCAAACTTATCGGGCGTGCATTTGAACGCAAGCTGGTGAGGCGGCTCAAGGTTCATCACCGCGAAGATCTTTCCAGAGATTCGAAACAACAAGTCGCTGCCCCACTGAACATCTTCTGTGGCGTGCGGAAGTGAGAGGCAGTGGCTGCGAATGGAGTCGATATCCATCTGAAAACTTCATCTTAACACAAGCCCACGATTCGCAACTAAAGCTGCTTCGCGCGCTTAGTCATTTACAATAACCTCGGAGGCGGCCCTTCTCAATCGATCCATTACTGCCGCGCCCTCGCCTTCCTCGCTGATGCCTTCAACAATGATCACGCGAGGACTCGTTTGGTCCAACTCCCGGAGCGATGCGTAAATCGAACTACCATAATCGTCAGCTCGTTCACGCAGGGGAATGTAGTGAAAGGATTCATCGTCGATGTCGACCGGCGTGTGACCGATGTAGCCTACCGAACCCTGTTTCAGGTGTTCCCTGCAAAGTTGTTCGATGCGCTTTAATGATCCGCGCTCGATCAACACGACGCGAGCGCGCGGGCTGTAGTGGCGATGTAGCGTGCCAGGCGAGCGACGCAACTCTTCGGCAGACGCTGAGCGATCGACCGGACCGATGACTTCACTCAGCATCTCGCGAGTTATCCAACCGGGGCGCAAGATGGCCGGCGCGTCGCTGCTAACATCAAGCACCGTTGATTCAATGCCAATATTTGTGGTCCCGCCATCAAGGATCATATCGATCCGGCCGCCCAGATCGTCCAGGACGTGCGATGCGCTGGTAGGGCTCGGCCTTCCGGAGGCATTCGCGCTCGGCGCGGCGATCGGTGTTGCCGACGCTCGAATCAACCCCAGAGCAATTTCGTTCTTCGGCATTCGAACTGCGACCGTCCGCAAGCCTGCCGAAACGGAGGGCGCGATTTGAGAATTTCGCGACAGCACCAACGTGAGCGGCCCCGGCCAGAATTTCTTGACGAGTCGCTCGGCCTTCTCGCTGATATCGTTTGCAACGAGATCGAGCATTCCTCGACTCGCAATGTGCACGATGAGCGGGTTGTCGGGAGGTCTACCTTTCGCTTCGAAGATTCTTCGAACGGCGGTCTCGTTCATCGCATCCGCGCCCAAACCATAAACGGTTTCAGTCGGGAATGCGACGAGTCCTCCTGTTTGAATGATCGCCGCTGCGCGCTCGATGGCTTTGTGCTGTGGGCACTCCGGGTCGAGTTGTAGAACCTCGGTCATTGCATGGACGAGCCGGATTCACCGCAGAGACGCGGAGTACCCAGAGATTCTGCAGAAGCTTTACAAGCGCTCTGCGTACTCT
The DNA here is from genome assembly GCA_035259295.1 of Blastocatellia bacterium. Lineage (GTDB taxonomy): Bacteria > Acidobacteriota > Blastocatellia > UBA7656 > UBA7656 > Onstottus_A. The sequence continues at coordinate 4,597 of DATFWM010000739.1, forward strand.
GCGTCTCTGCGGATAGCATTAGTAATCGAAGCTGGCTTCCGACTTAATCCGGGCGAGGAACTCTTCAAGCGGGACCGGTCCTTCATCGCCCTTCTCGCGCGAGCGAACCGCCACAGCGCCAGCCTCGGCTTCTTTTGCGCCGACGACGAGCATATACGGCACCTTCTCAAGCTGCGCGTCTCGGATCTTCGCGCCGATCTTGTCATCGCGAACGTCAAGCTCGACTCGCAGCTCTTCTGCAAGCAGCCGTTCGTAAACCTCGCGTGCATAGTCGGCTGCCTTCTCGGAGATCGATAACACTTTCGCTTGCACCGGCGATAGCCAAACCGGAAACGCTCCGCCGTAGTGCTCGATCAATATGCCGACGAACCGCTCGAGCGAACCGTAAATCGCCCGATGAATCACCACCGGAGTCGATTCGGCGTTGTGCTCGTTGACGTAACTCAACCCGAAGTTTCGAGGCTGTTGAAAATCAAGCTGGATCGTTCCGAGTTGATGCTCGCGCTTTAACGAATCCTGAACCATCTGGTCGATCTTCGGGCCGTAGAAATTCGCTTCGCCCCTTTCAACCGTGTATTCGAGGTGGTTTTCTTCCAGCGCTTCGGCGAGCAGCTTCTCAGCCCTGTCCCAAACTTCGGGCTCGCCCATGTATTTCGACATATCGTCGCCGCGAACGCTCAACACAAAGCGATAAGACATGCCAAAAGCTTTGTACACGCGCGCCACCAGCGACAGCAGGCGATTCACTTCGTCGCCGATCTGGTCTTCGGTGATGAACAGGTGGGCGTCGTCCTGTTGAAACTGACGCACACGCGTCAACCCCGCCAGCACGCCTGCGCGCTCGTTGCGATGAAGCACGCTCTGCTCGGATAGGCGCAGCGGAAGCTCGCGATAACTGCGTCGCTTCGACCCAAAGATCAGCATGTGACCCGGACAGTTCATCGGCTTCAATGCGAAGTCCTGATCTTCTTCGCGCACAATGAACATGTTCTCCTGGTAATGCGACCAATGCCCAGAAGTTTTGAACAGGTTCTCGCTGAACAGCAGCGGCGCTTTGACTTCGACATAGCCGTTGCGCGCGAGCAGTCGCCTGATCGTCTCCTGAAGAGTGTGATAAATCACTGCGCCCTTCGGCAGCCAGAACGGTACGCCTGGCGCCCACTCGTGGGTCATGAAAAGCTCGAGCTCGCGCCCGAGTTTTCGATGATCGCGCCGTTTCGCTTCTTCAATGTTGTGCAGATGCTCTTCAAGCTCTTCTTTCGTCGGCCATACGGTTCCGTAGATCCGCTGGAGCATCGGATTGCGTTCGTTGCCTCGCCAATAAGCGCCGGCGATCGAAGTCAGCTTGAAGTGTTTGCATTGACTCGTGCGGCGCACGTGCGGGCCCGCGCACAGGTCGGTGAAGTCGCCGATGCTGTAGGTCGATACCGTGTCGCCCGGTATCCCCTCGATCAGTTCGAGCTTGTAGGTCTGGTTGCGAGCGCCAAAAAAATCGAGCGCCTTCGGTTTCTCCCAAGTCTCGCGGTGGAACTCGCGGCCTTCCTTGACGATCTCGCGCATACGCTGTTCGATCTGCTCGAGGTCTTCGGGGGTCAGCGGCCGCGC